>CAJBZC010000089.1 GCA_903959965.1 uncultured bacterium | reverse complement strand
GCCATATTTTGATCGATGCTGAAATAATCCTTCCCGGTTTGTGCATTGATGAATTCCGGGCCAGCTGCGACGAGTTTTTCCAGATGGCGACGATAATTTTCTCTATTCGCTTCGAAATCAGATTCGAGGGATTGCCAATACTGACCAATGAAGCGTAAGCCGTGATCACGGAGCATGGCCACACGATCTGAAGCCAACATCGGATCATCCGTCAGATCCATCTCCACTCCGTCATAGCCGGCCTCTTTCACCCGAATACAAAATTCACGGAATGGCAAAGTGTTACCCCATGTTGTACAGAAAAAACTGATGCTCATATCTAACGATTTAATCAAAGGGCATTAACAAAAATGATCAAAGCATAACGTTCACGCATAACCGAAATAATCATAAAAACATCATCATATTACTCATCGATTACCCCGTATCAATGAATACAACAGATGCTGTGCGGCGGGGTTCTCCTGCATCCGGCCAGCGAGCGTTACCTCGCTGAACACGAACCTTCCCTTCCCGCTCCGACGCTCAGCAACAGCCAAATATCCTGATGGATCAGCGCCGGCAAAGTTGCAGAGACCTGTCGACACCAATGATTCCCATCCGGGCGCCCGGAACAAGTTGCGTAGCAGGGGCTGCACGTATCCAACCTTCCGGTCGTACCACATGAACAGATCCTTGTCGCGCAGACCGCTTCGACGCATGAGCACAGGCTCGGGATTGGCAAAGTAATATTCACCCATGATCGTCTTGGTCACTTCGATCTGGGTTGAATCGATTTGATATCGTCCTTGTGGGAGTTCCGAGAAAACAACCGTTCCGCCTGCTTTTACAAATGCATCGACAGCAGTACGATGTCTTTCATAAACCGCATAGTCGCCCACAAAGAGCACAGCGGCTTCCTTTACAGACGTCGATGAAGTCATGTTTGTTTCCTTCAGCAACGCCCCAGCAGCGGGATCTTCGCTGAATGCGAATCCGGCTTTCTTCGGAGTGGAGGGTGCCGGCAACACCGACCAGGATCGGGAATTCTGATGCAGACAGTTCCCATTGGCATCAAAGAGACCGACCCGTACCACCGCCGTCGCCCGACGAGATATTTTGGGCAGAAGGAAGGAAATGTTCCCCTGATACATCGGGGCATTGACCGCGATGGATGCATCGATCATCTCACGAATGATGACTTGTCCGTCGACCGACACTTCATAGCCGAGCCGGGTGCCTGAGGGGATCTCATTCCGATCATTGCAAACCCAGAGCTCCACTTCTCCCCTTCCTTCTGAAGTCCAGGCAAACTGGTCTGTACGAAGGGAGACCATCAACGGCGCGAGCGCATTGCGATATGCGAAGAATGCGGGCTTGGGCTGACGATCAACATCCATGATGGCTTTCATCCAACCGGCAGGCCAGGCGTCAATGAAAAGATGCACCGCACTTGACACATTTCTAGCATCACGACGGAAGGCCTCCGCCATCAACCCCACGGCCCAGGACTGGAACTGCTGACTTTCCCGCACCCAGGCATCAAGTCCGTATTGGGTAGGGAACCACATGTAATGCATGGTGCGCGTCTGTGAGCTGCCGATTCGGGCGGGCGACCAATCTTTATCCTGCGTGGTGTTGGATGGCAACCAGCCCGGCGGGTAATATTTTCTCATGAGTGATGTGGGATCCAGCCCTTCGGCTCCAAACTCGCCACATCCATACTGCCATCCGGGTTTGATCAACTGCCAGTAACCCTTGATAAGTTTCCCGAGGTCCATTGCATGACCGTTATACCAGGTGTTGTAGCAGTGATTGTCCGGCAGCCCGGGACCCGGCGGGTCATAATCGCCATCGCCGGGCTTGATGACCCGATCCGGATTCGACAGCAACACCGCCTGATCGAGCGCACGAAAAACGGAGAAGATCTGTTCGGCATCGGAATAACTTCGCTGTGGGGTGCCTTCCGCATTCGGGAAGCGCTCATTGATATAAGTAACCATGATGGCGGATGGATGCGATCTGATCAGTCGCTCCATCTCCTCCGCCTGTTTCACGGCTTCCGAAAACTGATTGATCCGAATGGCGCCGAAGAACGGCAGATCGGTCTGATTGAGCATGCCCAATCGATCGCAAAAATCATAGACTAATTCCTGCACAGGTCGCTGAGTGAAGCGGAAGAAATTCATATTGCAGAGCTTTCCGAGCAGGATGTCGTCGATAAGCTGTGCCGTATCGCGCTTGAAGACATCGTTCTGTTCGAAACCCATGGAATTCGCACCGCGCAGACGGATCATCTTTCCGTTAAGATACATATTTCCCTTCGGGATATTCATTGTATCCATGGTGAAACTGCGCATGCCAAAGGATCTTGACTGACGATCGATCTTTGTACCTGCAGCATCAAAAAGGGAGGCATGTAAATTGTACAGGAATGGATCTTCGGTTGTCCATAACCGGTAGTCTTTCATCGGGATGCGGACACGCAGGAAATTCCTGCCGTATTCCATCGACAGCGGCTTACGTTCCCAATCGGTCGGTTTGACCATATCGCCGATGCCCGGCACGATGGTGGTCTCGGGCTTATATTTAAAATCCCGAACGACGGTGGCGGGGAAGTTCCTCCCCAGCATATCAAAAGACAGAGAGACATCATAACGATCCTTCGTGGCATTGTACACTTCAACCCATACTTCTGCTATGGAATCTTTCAGCAGGGGTCTGACGAAGAGATCGTGAATAAAAATTTTGGCGCGGGCCTCGATGAATACTTCCTGACTGATGCCCATGCCCGGAAAACAGAGATGCCAGCCATCGACGGGATCATCCCATCCGAGTCCGCCGGCGGCGTATATCTTATCTCCGACAACACGTCCGCGCGGTCCGTCTGTGGATCCGGTGGTGGAGGGTTCATTGATCACTTTCACCACGAGTCGGTTCTTCCCTTTACGGGCGTGTGGCAGGATATCGCATTCAAAAGGTGCGAAGAACCCTTCATGTTTTCCGACCAGGGCACCATTGAAATAGGCTTCCGCTTTGTAGTCGACACCGCGAAAGCTGACGAACAGACTGCCGGCATTCAGCATCGACTCATCGAGTACGACCTCTCGCGTGTAATACGAGACGGCATGACCCATGGGTGGTCCATAATGCGGGATAGCTACGGACTTCCACTCGCCTTTTCCGGCGAGGGTGGATGTGAAATCATGTCGATCCTGCGGAGTTTCCAGTCGCCATTGCATGGAGTCGACAGATAGTCGACGGCGACCGGTCTTCCCGAGCGGAGACAGATCCCGCAGGTAAGGAAGATAGCGTTTGCGTGCGGAATCCAGTTCTTTCTTCAGGTTTTCTGGGGTTTCTGCAGGACGACTGAAAGAAATCGGGAAAGCCTTAGAGATAGAAACTGGCAGTGTTTTTCGGGTGATGTCCGGCGGTCCGGGCTCGATGAGCAGATCACGTCTCAGCGCATAAGATTGACCGCCGATCTGGGCGAATCGATCCTGCTGTGCCATGATGAGCTGCGATGCACAGAGCCATATCGTCAGTAATAGGCTGCAACGGCCGGCGTTGGTTTTGATCATCGGACAAAATGCTTTGAGAATAAATATAAGTCTTGAAAGAATAAGATGGACAGAAATACCGATCCCGCTTCGAAATCGAAGCGGGATCGGTCATATGGGGAACGGATCAGTAGCCGGGATTTTGGACCAACTTGGCTCCGATGTTCTTATCGATCTCGCCTTGCGGGATCGGGAGCAGATTGTTGTGCTGGGCGACGGAGTTGCGTTGGTTCACATCTCCGTACTTCTTCACGCGATCGAATACCAGACCCAGTCGCATGAGGGTCAGCATCCGGTATTCTTCTCCGTACAGCTCACGGACACGTTCGTCGAGGATATAATCAAGTGACATCTCTGCCGCAGTAGCCAGCGGAGCTTTGGCGCGTGTGCGGATAACATTCACATCTGCTGCTGCATTGGCCTTGTCACCTTTGGCCAGGTAGGCTTCGGCACGAAGCAGATAGGTTTCGGGGAGACGCATCACATACTGGTCTTTCGTGTATCCGTAGATGAAGTCGCCACCGGCATGCTTGTCAGTGCCGAATTTCGTCCAGTTGGGATAGATGTACCACATGGTATCTTCATAGGCCGTGAGGAATGCTTTGGGGATAAGGTCACCTCTCTTGTAGGCTGGCTGTCCGCCTGCCGCGGGGATATCCCTTCCAAAGTAAAAATTACGGCGAATGTTGGTTTCATTGTTTCGGATATCACCGGGGGAATTGCCCCACACATTCCAGTTTGAGTAGTCCGTTCCGCGAATAAATGAAGCGCCTCGTCCGACGCTATCAGATGCGCCGAGCACAGTTCCTCCGGACTTCGCAAAGAGCCAGTGACGGCACCAGTAGGCGCGTCCCTGTACCATCCAGTTGCCGAGGGTGGGGAAGGCGATACCACCACCAGGCACGTTGCGTTCGAACTGGGCGACCCAGATGGCTTCGCGGTTACCCATCTGATAGTCGGTATTGTTGATCTCATGCAGATCCCAGTAATAGTCGGTGGGGGTACCGCGGGTAGTCATCGTTTCTGTACGACGGGCGCCGAAACGCGTGTTCATCAGTGAATAGGTGCCATTGGTGCCATTGATCACGCGGGTGGCCGCAGCGATGGCTCCGTCGTAATCTTTCAGGATGATGTTGATCTCTGCGAGCAGGTGATCAGCAGCCGCGCGTACTACTTTTCCTGGTGTGGTAGAGGAGATGGGCAGATTGGTACGGGCGAATTCAAGGTCTTTCTTGACGAAATCGTAGCATTCGGCCTGAGTGTTACGCACGAAATCCACCTTGGGTTCCGTCACGGGACCGGACAGGATGGGCACGCCGCCGAAGGCGATGGCGAGGTTGCGATAGGCCCAGGCGCGGAAGAAACGGGCTTCTGCGAGCAGCGCGTTCTTCTCATCAGCGGTGATCTTAGCGATGGGGTTTTCAACACCGGCCACGACCGTGTTGGCATATTTGACGATCGCATAGTTCCAGTTCCACCATTTGGCGGCCTGTCCGTCCTGCGAATTGATCTTCGAGTAGTTGACCCACGCGGCGTTGGGATCCGCAATGTACACGGTGGTTGTGGCTGCTACATCGAAATTCACACCAAGATGCCAGTAGTCTGTCCACCCGTCCGTAGAGTTATAGAAATACTGCAACTGGCGATAGCACGAATTCAGTGCCAGCTCGAACTGGGATTTGGTAATGAGCGCGTTATCGACGGTCAATCCGTCGCGCTTGACTTCTGTGAGAAATTCGTCGTCCTTCTTGCAGCCGGTCATCAGTCCGGTCGCCAGCAGCAGTCCGAGCGTTATTTTTGATATGTTGTGCATATGATTCCTTTGATGGGATTAGAAATTGATATTGGTGCCGAAGTTCACGGTGCGGAAGAGCGGGTTGGTTCTGCCTAGTGCACCTCCGTTTTCAGGATCCATGCCCAGCCAGTTGGTGAACAGTACAGGATTCTTGGCGGAGACGAATATTCTTACACCACTCATGCCCAGTTTGCTGAGCTGCTTTTGATCGAGGGCGTATTGCAGACTGAGATCCTGAATCCGAACAAAGGTGCGCTCTCTGGGATAGCTGTGTCCATAAGGATTTGAATAGTTCGGACGCGTGAAGGTATTGGTCGGCGTCTCAGGTGTCCAGTACTGCAGGTTGAGCCAGTTCTGTTGCTGGTTGTTGCCGAAGGCCGTGAGGTTGTAGGTAGAATTGCCGGCCATGTAGTAGTTGGAGGAGCCGCCACCTACGATAGAGTTAAAATTCACATACAGTTGCCACTGCTTGTAGTTCAGCGTATGCGACATACTCCAGCTGAAGCGTGGCTGCACATAACCGACGATCGTGCGGTCGAGTGAATTGATCTTACCATCAGGACTGGCATCATCCCTCACGGTTCCATTGATGTCAAGGATCTTCAGATCGCCGGGTTTGGCGCCGTATTTGGCGATGTAATCTGCATCGCCTGTCTGTACAATACCATCCACGCGATAATCATAGATCGCGCCGATGGGATGTCCGATGAACCAGCGGTTGCCGATATCATCGTCCTCGATGCCGTCACCGTTTGCATCCACCCCTGTGAGGGATACGATCTTGTTGCGGTTCATCCAGTAATTGACGGTGGTCTCCCACCGGATGCCATCTTTTTGGGTGGGTGCCAGTATCACGCCGGTCAGCGAGACTTCCACACCGCGGTTATCCACGCGACCGATGTTTGTGCGGACAGAGCCGAACCCTGTGACAAAAGGAAGTGATCGAGTCAACAACTGGTCGGTCGTCTTGCTGGTGTAGATGTTCAGGTCGCCGCTTATGCGGTTGTTGAACAGTGCGAAGTTCAGACCGCCATTAAGCGTGGTGGTTTTCTCCCAGGAGAGTTTCTGGTTGGCGAGGGATGACTGGTAGATGAACAGGCTGCTGGTGGGACCAAACACTGTAGTTCCGGAAGCAACATTGGCGAGGGTTTCGTAAGGATCGATGCCCTGATTTCCATTTTGTCCGTAAGCCATTCTGAACTTAAGATAATCCACCTTGGGGAGGGCATTCTTGAAGAATTCCTCTTCGCTGATCGCATAAGCCACAGCGCCACCATAGAAATCTGCGAACTTATTACCTGGCGCGAAAGCAGAATATCCGTCGCGACGATAATTCATCGTCAGGTAATATTTATCCTTGAAATTATAGTTCAATCTTCCAAGATAGGCCAGGTTGGCGAGTTCATTGATGGTGGAAGACACGCGCTGGTTCGCAGGATTGCCGAGATTCAGTCCATAGTAACCAAGCACGGTGGTGCCTGCGCTGGCAAAATCTGTAGCGGAGGTACCCACCCTTGAATTCGTGCTATAGTCACGCTGGTAACCGGCGAGTGCATCGACTGAATGTGCACCGAACTTACGCTTGTAGGTCAGCAGGTTCTGCATCTCCCATGTATTGGTCAGCAGGTTGGCCATGCTGCCATAAGTGCTGGCGAGGTATTTCGCAGGGTTGGCGATATCTGCGGGATTGTCGGGGTTCACGAAGTAGGTCTCGTGGCGGAAACTTCCGCTGACCAATTCGGAGCGATAGCGGTTGATGTTGACCCGATAGTTCAATCCTTTGACATAAGGAATGTCTGCACTCAGGTATCCGATGATGCGGGTACTTGCATATTTCTCGAGGTTATCGTCATACAGACCCGGGCTGTTTGCATCACCCCAGTAAGGATTGATGAGGTTGGCCGGTGTAGGATAACGGTCAAGGATACCCAATTTTTCATCTTTCCATTTATATGCATACGGCGTACCGATGGTGGCCTGCGCCATATCGGGCGGGGTACCGGAATAGTTGCGGGTGGAATGATAGAGGCTCATGCCGAAATCCAGCCACGATGTGATCTTGGCATCGAGTTTGGCGGTGACGGTGTACTTCTTAAAATTGTCGTTGTCGATCACACCCTTCTGATCGAGCAGACCACCGGACACATAATAATTCACGCGATCGGTGCGGCCTGAAACGTTCACGCTGAGATCGTTGAGCGGTGCGAACTGAGTGATCTCATCCAGCCAGTCGATCTGCTGGCCTGCCTTGTAGGCAATGACTTCCTTGGCATCAAGCACTTTTTCCACCGACAGGTCGGCCTGTCCGGCAAGGCGGCGGTTATCAGTCCTCCACTTGATGAAGTCTTCACCCTTGCGCATATCAGGGCGCGTCGTCCAGCTTTGAATGCCGTAGTTGTTGTTGATCGATATCTGCGGCTTGCCTGTTTTTCCTCGTTTGGTAGTGATCATGATGACACCATTGGCAGCGCGTGAGCCGTAGATGGCGGCGGCGCTCGCATCCATCAGGATGTCGAAGCTAGCGATGTCCTGCGTATTGATCTCGTTCAGACTTCCGCTGAAGATGACCCCATCGAGCACGATGAGCGGAGCGTTGGAGGCAGCGAGTGAACGCTGACCGCGGATGAGCACGGAAGGCGCACCACCTGCGACACCCACGGGTCCGATGTTTACACCGGGCGTACCCTGAATGGCCTGCAGTGGGCTGACGTTGGTCATGGTGTTGACGGGCGACTCTTCGATGGAGATCTTCCGTACTGCGCCTGTCAGATCCCGGCGGCGCTGGGTGCCATAGCCCACGACCACGACTTCGTTGAGATTTCCGGACTCCTGCTGGAGAACGATGGTCATCTGACCTCCCGTCTTCACATTCAATGTCTGCGCTGCATAGCCGGACATACTGACGGTGATCACGGCATTTGCTGATGCCTGTACAGTAAATTTACCGGAAGCATCGGTCGTAGCACCTTTTCGGTTACCCTTGACCGTTATACTTGCGCCTTCAAGTGTCGCACCGCTGGCATCACGAACAACGCCCGTAACTGTTGACTCCTGGGCGATGCCCGCCAGACCGGACAGAAAGAAAATGGCGGCGAGCAGGAACTTCGAGAGCCGAAGGCACAGCGGTCGACCGGCCGTGCCAAAGCTCATTTCACATGGAAGCATATTCATGGATTTTTATTTATTCTCCGAAAACAGCAAGTGGACTATTTCCGTAATCAAATTAAAAAAGGTTTGAGGCGGCTTCGGCGACAAACGAGAGCGGATTCATGTACTATTTTGGCGTATTGAAGTATATAAGGCATGAAATGAGGCCAAAAATCAATAATCTTGGAAAGTGAAATCGGTTCAGCCATGAAACCTATCCTCTTAAAGATCGAATCTTCGAATTCGTATACTGTACGTGAACAGGTCGTAGCATATGTTAACAGCAGATACTATTACCATCCGCAAGTGGAGCTGGTATATTTTGAAAGCAGCGAGGGCATGTGCATCATTGGCGACAAAGTGCACACGGTTTCCGAGGGAGACATCTTCCTGCTCGGTCAGAATCTTCCACATCTTTTCAGGAATGACGAACGCTACTTGAACAAGAAACTGAAAGTCAGGATTATTGCCCTCCATTTCCTTCCGGAATTCTGGGGAGATGGTTTTTTGGATCTACCCGATCTCAGAAGTATTCGAACCTTGTTGAAGAAGGCCGAACGGGGCATTCTTTTGACAGGTACCACCAGGGCTTCCGTCGGAGAACGAATGAAGTTAATGGTGGAGGCGAGCGGCCCGAACAGGATCATCCTATTGTTGCAGACACTTGCGGAGATCACGGCATCAAAGGAATATGAAATGGTGCTACCGATTGGATTCCAACCAGTGATCGATCCTCAGAATGAAGATCGTATCAACGAAGTTTACTCTTATACGATGCAGCATTTTCACAAGAAAATTCACACAAGGGAGATCGCAGCCGTAGCGCATCTGAGCGAGCATTCTTTCTGTCGGTATTTCAAACACAAGACCGGCAAGACTTATACGGCCTTTTTACACGAAATCCGCATCAAGCATGCCTGCCGGATGCTGACCGAGTCGAAGCTCAGCATCTCGCAGGTCATACAGGAATGCGGATTTGTGAACTATGCGAATTTCTTTCGCTATTTCAAGTCACTGACGGGAAAGACGCCCGCCGAATATCAACGTATTAGCAATGAGTCGCTCGTCAGTGAGCGATGACGGGATTGTTCGGCGTGTCGATCAATTCACCGATCACAGCGCCCGGACACCAGGCTTCCCAATCAGCCTGTTGATGTTTATTTACCGGAGCTTTCAGATGCATATCTCTGTCCATGTAGATCATCGTCATGACCTTTCTCATCCGATCCGTTACATTCGGTCCGGCACGATGATAGGTCCATCCGGTGTGAAAACTCACATCTCCGAGGCCGAAGGCTTCCACCACATGTCGGAAGCCTTTTTCTTGTAGGACACCCTCAAGAAATGCCTGGCTTTCATCGCTGATCTCTTTGTCGCGGCCCTGCGTGAGCGATGCACTGCCGGCGCTGAATTCAAGCGGACCGAGTTCCATGGGTGTCTCCTGCAATGGGATCCACGCGGTCACCGTCCGGTCACTGGACAAGGGCCAGTAATACTGATCGGCATGCCAGGGCGTATGACCGCCGCCAGGTTCTTTGTACAGTGCCTGATCATGATAGATCCTGACACCGGACACTTCGAGCAACGCTGTAGCTACTGATGCCAATCGTCGACTGAAAACGATCTCGCGCACTGCTTCGCTGTTACGCCAGATGTTCATGATCTGCAGGAAGGCCTTTCCGTAGGTATCGCGGTCTTCCATCGCCAGATGCTGGGTATTGAGACGGTCCACTTCAGCGGATATCACAGCGTCCATGTATTCCAGTACATCGGCGGAGAGTAATGCGGGCACGCGTACGAAACCGTCTCGCTGAAAGGCTTCGATCATTTCAGAAGATACTTCATATGACGTATACAATTCCTCTTTAACATGAGATGGGATCTGTGTCATATCAGCTATTTTTCGGTTATACTTTATCGTTAGTACTTATATTTATCTGAATACAAAGTAGATCACGGCCATAACGATTCCAACCATCAACCAAAGCAAACGCATGCCCAGGGCTTCACGGCCTGTCGGCATGGCAACGGCCGGGCGATCGTCAACAACAATGGATATATCAGTCCTGCGTCCACGTGTCATGAATGAAACAATGACCATGAAAGCGGTGAGGCCTGCCATCATGTAGAAGCAGAGCAGCATGAAATGAGGCCAGGCTCCCTTGTGTGGATAATCGATCAACTGACAGAATCCCATCGTAAGACAAAGGGCAGTACCGATGTAGAGCGTGAGTTCTGCGGCCCGCGGCGTGGCGCCTTTCCAGAGCAATCCGAGGATAAAAACAGTGGCCACGGGCGGAGCGAGGTAGGTACCCAGTGATTGACCAAGTTCGAACAATCCCTTGTCGGCACTGGCAAAAAAAATTGCGACGCCAACAGATATGAGTCCGGCGATGATGGTGACGCGCTTGCCGATCCTTGCCACTTTTTCTGGAGATGCATTTGGTTCGATGCGTTTGCCGTAGAAATCGATCGCAAAAACGGTACTGAAGGATCCGATGCCGGTGGCGACATCATTCACCACAGAAACCAGCAGGGTGGCAAGGGCCAGCCCGATGAATCCTGTTGGCAACAGAGCCTTCACCATGGAGATATACGCCTGGTCGGGATTCGCCAGGGCGGGCAGACCACCCTGCTGCACCAGGACAAAACAGATGATGCCGGGTAAAATAAATATAAAAGGCATGAAGATCTTGAGTACGGCCACCAGCCAGGCGCCGAGTTGTCCGTGCAGGATGCTTTTCGCTGCCAGCGTGCGTTGAACAACAGATTGTTCCGTACACCAGAACCAGATGCCGATGACGGGATATCCGAGCAGGACGGCATGCCAGGGATAGGTGGGATCAGTTGCAGGTCGGAAGATCGACCAGTATTCTGCAGGCGTTTCACGCAGGAGCGGCCCGATCCCGCCCACCCGGTCAAGTCCCATAAAGAGGACCATCAGAGAAACGGCCAGGAGCACTACAGACTGGATCACGCCTGTATGCACGATCGCATTTAATCCTCCGTTCATCGAATACGAAAGGGCGATGACCACGATGATGACGGTTGAATATTGCACGGGCACACCCGTTAGTTGATTGATCACCAGTCCTCCGATGCAGAGCATGAAGCTCGACCAGATGATCAGCGAACTGAACATGGAGAAGATCGTAAAGAAGGCATGCGACCTTGGTCCAAAGCGCTGCATCAGGAATTCGGGCATCGTAGAGATCCGATTTCTAAGATAATGCGGAATGAAAAAAGAGGAGAGTAGCAACAGGAATACCCAGGCCATCCATTCGAAATTGGCGAGCACCATGCCGGTGGCATAGGCAGCCCCGAAATAGGCGACGAGCATGGACGGACTCACGTTGGTACTGAAGATGGACAACCCCACTTTGTACCAGGGCAGTGTTCTGCCGGAAAGAAACAATTCATCGGTAGATGACACATCTGCCGCCGGCTTTTTATGCCGCATGAGCATGCCTGCGGCAACCAAACCAATCACATAGGCGAGGATGACGAGACCGTCGATCAGAGAAATGTCGATCTGTGGCATATTCAGGATTTGGCTTCGGTACGTTCACTCTCAAACTCCATCAGACTTTCAGGCGTCGGAAATAAACCATGTCCGGGTTCTGTTGGTGCCTGTAACCTGCCGGCAATGAAACTGATGGGGCGGGTGAGGATATTATTCCATGCGAGGAGTGAGAACTCGGTTCGATCGACCTGATCGAAAGCCAATCCCAGATGGGCGTTGATCTCGAACATAGAATTACCGAGGTATACCGGAATGTTCAACCGCTCACCCAACTTGATGCATTGCAGGGCGTAGTCGATATCCTTCCCCGTGCGGATGCCTTGCAAGCCGCCGTGATTCACCAGTCTTTCGAGGGAAGCAAAATCATTTACATAATCATGTCCGATGATCGGCGTGGGACTGCGTTTTGTGAGTTCTGCGAACCCGTCTAAATCATCTCGCCGCAACGGATCCTCGACATATTCGAGCCCGATGCCATATTTTTCATAGGTTTCAATGCGATTCAGTGCCGTCTGCCAATCCCATGCTTCATTGCCATCAGCAGTTAACTTTATATCATTGCCAACATATGAGCGTAAGAGTTTTAAGCGACGAAGATCCCGTTCAACATCATCAGCACCGATCTTTACCTTGATGGTATCAAAACCATCGAGCAGAAATCTTTCGGTGAGATCCAGCACTTCCTTGTCGGACAATGGGAAGTCAAGGATACTCCCATAGGCCTTCGCGTCCTTTCGACGAGCGGATGGATTGAGGAATCGGTACAGAGGCTGTCCTTTTTCCTGTGCCATGAGATCCCACAGGGCCAGTCTAACAGATGCATCCAACCAGGAAAAACCAGAAGCGTAGCCGATACGTTCGGTTTCCAGATCGAATGGATTTCTTCCATTCAAGATTGGCCACCATGTCTCTCTGAAATCAGCTTCAAGTTGATCAACATCCGGAAGCGGCCTGACATACCACGCATCATGCTTGAATCGTCCCTGCCAGGCCGACTCGGAATATCCCCATCCCTGGTTTCCCTGAGAGGTGCGCAGGGCAATGGCCACCACATTGATCACATGATAACTGCAGTTGTTGTCGCCCACCGTTCTGCCGAGTGGAAGGGTCAACTTATGAATTTCGAATGACTCGATCTGGTACATCAGGGCAGTTTAAATTATATTTATTTCAGATACACACCATCCTCATAATGATGGATGATATCCATGGAAGTCCATTTTTGGGTGGTATCCACCCCCGGAAGCGACCGCTGAAAATTCGACATCATCGCACCCCATTCCTTCACTTTCGGATCTGCAGAGACGTACAGGGAATCAAGTCGTACCATATCAGCATTTTCAGGCACTTCGATGATCATCATCAATCGGGTGCCGGCTCTCCAGATCCTGACAGATTTAATACCTGCCGCCTTATTGGCCTTCTCTAATGCAGGCCAGACGCCCTGTTTCGAATGCAGGGAATCATACATACGGATGATGGCAGGATCATCTACCAGACTTGTGGTCATGACCAGCTGGCTGTAACGCGTCTCAGACTCAGGACTACATCCGAGGATGAAGATCATGAGCAGGCATGAGACGAGCATCGATGGATATCTCATATTCGTGTATGACATTAAACGGTTCACAAATAAATTGAAAATCAACGGGATCAGCCATATGCAATATGGCATTTGATTGTATTTTTTTGCCTAACTGCCATTCATGTGAAAATCAAGGCCTGAAAATCTCAGACAACATACCCTCCGCGGCCTCTGCCAACCTTTCGTCACTCAACCATAGCAGGGTCTTGGAAAGTTCTTCCGGACGAGAAGCACCCAGCACCATGCGATCAATGGCCGGACTGCGATAGACGAAGTTCAATGCGAGACCGGTCATATCCATGCCTTCACGTATGCATCTTTCGTGTAATGATGCCGCTGAGTTGAAGTCTGCATCCGGGATCCATTCAGGGCGGCGAGCCATGTAATCCTCATATTTATTCCCGAGCAATCCCATATATAGGGGACTCGCCTGCCATATCTGTACGCCAGAGCCACGCAATGTCGGGTATACGTGCTCGTTAGCTTCCTGCCGGATGGCATTGTAACGGTTGAACCCCATGAAGTGAGTGAAGGTACCGGAAACAGCGTGCGACTCGAAATCAGGAGCGTACTGGCCCCCCATGCCCAGCGAACGCACCAGTCCGCGTTCCTTCAGCCGCATCATCTCAGCGATGGCCGGCTCATATTGATCCGGCGTCATCGCTACCGGATCATGGAGAAAGAGCAGGTCGATCACATCGAGTCCGAGCGCCCGCAGGCTTTCTTCCACGGAACTACGGATGCCTTCGGGGGAATAGTCTAGGATGGCGATGTCGGGACTATCGGATCGCTTCTTGCCCGCTTTCGTACTGACAAATGGACGAGGCCCCGTCCATGCCTTCAATGCCCTGCCCACGAGGGATTCGGCATGGGCGTAGGCAGGTGCCGTATCGACGTGCAGGATGCCGGCCTCAAAGGCCATCAACAGGGTGCGGAGCGACTCCCCCGGATCTACCGGTCCCCAAAGCCCTGCCAGTCCGGCGGTTCCGAGTACGAGTCGATCTCCGAAAGCGGGCGTATGCTCCATCATGGCTTCACATTGAAACCCGTCTCCAATCGGATGCGGGGTGATTGTTGTCTGAACTGTTCCGCCGCGGACGGTGTGATGAGCGTCTGCCATGCATATATCCGGTCCAGCGCCGGCAGGTTGCCCAACAGCGGGAGCACGGCATCATCCGCCGACGTGTTCACCAGGTTCAGTTGCTGCAATGATGTTAGCCCAACGATCTTCCGGATACCCTCCGTTCCCACACGTGTCCCCTTAAGCGAGAGCCTGCGCATATTTTTACACCTGGCGACTACACTCATCGACGCATCAGTTATCGGCATGCCGGACAGATCTAGCCAGAGGATATTGGCCGTGATGGGGATCAATGCATCCAGATCCTTATCACTCAAGGCAGACATGTTCACGGCACTGAGGTCGAGCAGCGCGCTGCCCTGAGCGATGGGTCTGACCGACCATCCGGCAGTCTTGAGCGATCGCAGGACCGTACTGTCGGGCATGGCAACGGATGGCAGGGTATCCATAACCGTTAGTGGGTCCATGATCGCGGCATCCACCTTGATGAATGGGTTCAGCGTATCATTGGATGCAGCATCCGCCGGCAGGCGCATCGTGGCAGATGCGCCGTTCAGCACCCACCAGTGCAGGAGGGCTGTCTCTGCTGCCGTTAGTTGTGGCTTCTTCGCCGGTGGCATGTGCTTTTCATCATCGATAGGCAGATGGATGCGTCGGATCATCTCGCTGTTCATCGGATCGCCGGCAACAAATATGGGCCCGTGCTTGCCGCCTTTTAGCAGGCGCGCGTAGCCGTCCATCCGCAATCCACCCTTCGTCTTGCCGGCCTCGTGGCAGGTTACGCACTTGCGTTCGAGCACGGGCATTACGATCGAATGAAACAATGCGGATGAATCTACAGGCACCTCTTTGGAAACATCTTGCTGAGTGAAAGAAGGTAAGAGATAACCTTCCCCATGCGTGAGATTTCCCCCATTATGACCGGCCAACGTCATCAGCGTCAGATTGATGAAGAAGGCCGTGTGATATGCGTTTCGGGGGATTTTACCCTTAGCCGCGAACAAGTGAATGACTGCCAATAACACGGAACTAACGGCGAAGGCTACCCCAAGCCATCGATGCCATTCGAGCGTGTCTCCGGCATGATCGCCTTCGAGGGACAGCAGCCATCCCAGGCCGGCGGCGGCGACTGCAGAAAGCGCACCGATGATCAATACGGAATGAAGGATATCATCCCGATCGCGCAAGCGACGCATGGGATACTGCAAAATAAATATAAGGACGTACACCCCGATGGGGATATGCAGTACGAGCGGGTGCAGCCGGCCGAGGAATTCAGGGATCATGCGAGAAGGGCGTGGTTAACATGGCCCGACACATCCGTCAACCGGTAGCGGCGGCCCTGTTCCTTGTACGTGAATTTTTCGTGATCGATCCCCATCAGATGCAGGAGTGTCGCCTGGAAGTCGTGCACATGCACCTTGTCTTTCACGACATTGTGCGCGAAATCATCTGTCTCTCCGTACACGAGGCCCGCCTTCGTGCCGCCGCCCGCCATCCACATGGAATAAGCACCGGGGTGATGGTCGCGACCAAAAGACTCCGGTGTCAGCTTGCCCTGGCAGAAACTCGTGCGACCGAATTCTCCACCCCAGACCACCAGGGTATCATCGAGCAATCCGCGTTGTTTCAGGTCCTTGACCAGTGCCGCAGAGGCCTGATCGGTCTGCTTCGTGGCGCGACGAATGCCACCCTGCAATCCTCCGTGATGATCCCATCCGAGATGATATAACTGCACGAATCTTACATCGCGTTCGGCAAGCCGACGGGCGATGATGCAGTTATGTGCGAAGGTGCCCGGCTTGAGGACATCTTCTCCATACATATCGAGGATGTGCTGCGGCTCGTCCGACAGATCTGTGATCGAAGGGATGGCCATCTGCATGCGATAGGCCATCTCGTGTTGATTGATCTGACTCTCGACTTCGGGATCGTGCCAGGTCTCATTCTGCAGACGGTCGAGTTGCTTGATGTAATCCAATGCACGCCGGCGATCCATGCGATCGATCCCCGCGGGATTGTTCAGAAATGGTACCGGATCGCTGGTGGACATGAACTGCACGCCCTGATGATGCGAAGGAAGGAAGCCGTTGCTCCAGGCCGCACTGCTGATGGGTTGGTCACCCCCACCCTTGGAGAGCATGACGATGAAAGAAGGCAGGTTCTCGTTCAGGCTGCCGAGTCCATAGCTCAGCCAGGAACCGATGCACGGGCGTCCACTGAGCTGATTCCCGGTTTGGGTGAAGATCACCGCCGGCTCGTGATTGATCTGTTCGGTGAACATGGAACGTACCAGGCAGATATCATCTATGATCGACGCGGTATGTGGAATGTGTTCCGAGAGCCAGGTGCCATTAGCGCCGTACTGCGCAAAAGTCGCCGAAGGCATGGCCAGCGGAAAGGAATATTGGTTGCTCACCATCCCGGAGATGCGGTTCTTGCCGATGACGGAGGGCGGGATCTCCTGGCCGTGCATCTCATAGAGTTTGGGTTTGTAATCGAAGAGTTCCATCTGCGACGGGCCGCCTCCCTGAAATAAATATATCACGCGTTTGGCGCGGGGCATGAAATGGGGATTGACCAATGGTCGGTTCACTTCTTCCGCCATCGCAGCAACGACCGCTTTTTTGCTTGCATCGCTCTTGCAACCGGTCATCAGATCGAGGGCCAGTCCACCCAATCCCAACACCGAACCCCGGAGAAAATCCCGGCGGCCTTTTACATGCAACATCTTCATCAAATCATTCATGATCGGTCATTTTCTGGTCAGAAATTCATCGGTATTCATCAAGGTGAGTGCGACGTTCGACAGCGCTGCAAGTCGCACAGAATCTGCCAAGCGAGCAGGTCGGCTGCCCACCGCCAGCAGCTTTCCGGCCTGATCCGGCTTGGTCTTGAAGGACTGTTCCTCAGCTCCGAAGAGTTCAGTCAGCGTTCGTGCTTCTTTCGGCGTAGGCCGACGACCAGTGACAAGCCGATATCCAAAACTCAGCTGCTGATCGAGTGTTGCGCCGCCCTCCTGCTGCATCCTGATGGCAACATGGCGTGCGGCTTCCACGATCTGCGGATCGTTGAGCATCGCGAGCGACTGCATTGGGGAGCTGGACACCTGACGTTTCACGATACATGTGGAGCGGTCGGGCGCATCGAAGATCTGAAGAAAAGGCACGACGCTCGTACGTTTTCGGACGGTGTAAATGCTTTTTCGGAACAGGTCCTCCCCTTCTGAGAGGATGTATCGATAACGCCAGCCTTTGTCGGTGATCTCATCCCACATGCCATCCGGTTGATAGGGATAGGTACTCGGTCCGCCGATCTTGCGCGACAGCAGTCCCGCCACTTCGAGGGCGTTATCGCGCAGCATTTCGGCGGGATAACGATAGCGCGGACTCCGCGTCAGTAAGATGTTTTCGGGATCCGCTCGCAGGATCTCGGGTTTATTGACGGCCGACTGGCGATAGGTGGAACTCATGAAAATGTATTTCATCATCGCCTTCGTATCCCATCCGCCTTCGCGATAGTGGATGGCCAGATGGTCCAGCAACTCCGGATGGGATGGCAATGCGCCCTGATTTCCGAAGTCATCGGATGTCTTCACGATCCCTTTTCCGAAGACCAGCTGCCAGAGGCGATTGACGGCAACCCTTGCCGTGAGCGGGTTTCGGGCGTCGAATAGCCATTGTGAGAGCCCCAACCGGTTGCGGGGATATTCTTTCGGGAAGGCGAGTACGGAAGCAGGCGTGGCAGGTTGCACCTGATCTCCATGCTGGTCGTATACGCCACGCTGGAGCACGTAGGTGGGACGTGGCTTGGGGAGATCGCCCATCACCATGACTTCCTTCGCCGAATCCAGGCGGTCGCAGAGTTCCTTGCGCATGGTCCGCAATGTTGTATCGACGACGGGCAAAGTCTTCATCGCCGGAATGGGTTTCAACGCATGAAGATGTAAAACTTCAGGAGCTGTGAGTACTTCATCGAATAGGGCAAACTCGTCGATCTCTCCTCTTGGCATCGAACGATCAAGCACTTTCCAGCCGAAGGCGAAACCATTCAGCGGTCCCTTGTGGATGCTGTAATGCTGGCGGATATTCTTCTGCAGGTGATCATATTGCACTTCCAGCGGCTGTCGCTTGCCATTCAGATAGATCGCCATGCCGTCGGCCCGGCTGCTGCCGTCGTAGGTTACGGTCACGTGATTCCAGCTGCCCTTGGCGACCTTGTCTTTCGACAGTACGCTGATGGCGTCATGCGGAAAACTGTGACTGAGCCGGAAATTCAGGCGGTTATCGCGCAGCAGCAGATCGTATCCCTGGTAGCCGTATCGATGATTTTCTGAGCTGTACCAGATGGTGGCGAGGGGATAATCTTCGGAGATCTTGAGCCAGACACTCACGGAAAATGGTTCGTAGCGTTCGAACCAACCGACCTTGGTTGCAGGAAAAGATACAAGCGTTTCATCATTGTACTTGAGCGAACGGCCAGTACGGCCTTCGCCGAACTCGGCCTTTCTGAATTTGGCTGGACTTGTTTTGTCTGCCAGGTTGATGAATTCACCGGTCTGCGGATCCTTGTGTACTGCCTTGTCGAAGTCGAGGCGGGCACGGAGTTTCCGGGCGATCGATCCGGCCACTTCGCTTTCTCCGGCAGCGGCGAGACGAGCCTCTTCAGCCTTTCGTTGTGCGGCATCTGCCTTTTCCATCTCCCGGATCCTGGCGGATAGGGAGGCGATGGCCTTGTCGTCCTCGGGGGTGGTCAGCAGCAGTGTGGGACCAGGTACTACACGTTCGTCGCCATAGTTAGGACCACCCTTTTCGAAGGTGCTGTTGAAGAAGGCGAAAAGTGAGTAGTAATCCTTCTGCGAGACGGGATCATATTTGTGATCATGGCACTTTGCGCATCCGAGCGTCATGGCCATGAGTGCGGAGCCGAGGGTGTTGGTGCGGTCGGTCACGTATTCGACCCGGAATTCCTCGTCGATGATGCCGGCTTCTGAGTTCTGCTTGTGGTTACGATTAAAGCCGGTGGCGAGTTTCTGTTCCTGTGTAGCGTTGGGCAGCAGGTCGCCGGCCATTTGCCAGGTGATGAAGGTGTTGAAAGGGATATTTCGGTTGTAGGCACTGATGACCCAGTCGCGCCAGGGGCTCATGTCCCGATGCTTATCGTCGAGATATCCGTGGCTATCCGCGAAGCGGGCGACATCCAGCCAATAAGCCGCCATGCGTTCGCCGTAATGTGCGGAGGCCAGATATTGGTCGACCAGTTTCTCATACGCATTGGGCGATTTGTCATTCAGGAAGGCATCGACTTCCGCAATCGTAGGGGAGATGCCCCGGATATCAAAACTGAGGCGACGGATGATTGTCTCCCGATCCGCTTCGGGTGCGGGGGAGAGCGACTTGTCTTCCATCGCGCGAAGGATGAACCGGTCGATGTCGTTTGAAGGCCAATCCTTGTTGGAAACGCGCGGAGGGTCAGTCTCTTCAGGCGGCGTGAAGGCCCAGTGTGTCTTGTATTCGGCGCCCTGTTCGATCCATTTTACGAGGACGGCCTTTTCATAGGCCGTGAGTTCGAGGTGGGATTCGGGGGTGGGCATGCGCACTTCCGGGTCGGCGGACAGGATGCGGTGGACGACATCACTGCCGGAGAGGCTGCCTGGTCGGATGGCCTTTCGGCCCGATTCGGTGACTTTATCGTACGCGAAGGAGGCGATGTCTAGACGCAGGTCGGCCTTTTGTTTTTTCGCATCCGGTCCGTGGCAGGCAAAGCATTTGTCGGAGAGGATGCGCTTCACATCTCGGTTGAAGTCGATCTCCTCGGGCAGGGCAGCATACTGTTCCTGCACATCTGCGGGCAGTTCGAGGCTGCCGCAGGCATTGAGGATGAGCAGCAGGGCGATGATGAGGCCGCCTCCGGTAAGCAATCGGTTACGCATGGATGGGCTCCGGTTTCGTGATTGGTAAAATTAGCGCCGGGAGCGGCGAGGGCAATGCCTGCGGGAGAGCAGGGTATTGTACTTTTTTGGCTTTTGGCGTAAAAAGGGGTAGCATGGCAGTTTTTGCAATCGGGCGCAGTAGATCTGCAGTCTGTCCTGAAAATACGAATTTATGGGCAGATGACAGAGGCCTGATGCTGATTAGCCAGGAGCTGTTTCCGGAAAACGATTGAAGGTTTCAGGAAATCGATTGACGGCATCAACCGATCGCCAGTTTCCGCCCCGCCTGCAGCAGCATCGCCGGCGGAGGCGTTTCCATCCTCCAGGTAATGCTCATCGGCTTACTGCCCTCGTGTGTCACATAATGCAGCATCCCGCAACAAACAAATCCCATCGTCAGCTCATCCGCATCGCGGTTGGCTTCCCGAACGAAGAGCAGGATACGTTTGCCGGTCTGAGCATGCCGGATGTAAGATTGTCCCTTTGGACTTTCCGGAGAAGTGGCGTTCTGACTCTGCCAGTGAAAAAGTTCTGCGTTGATGAAGTAATCATCGTACATGGTGGTGGGATTGAACTGCATCCCGGATTTGTCAAGGGTGACAAAGAAAGCTTCCGTATTTAGTGATTCGACATACAACACACCTTCCCGACTCGGAAACTTGCGACTTAGATCTGATTTTCCCAGCCCTGCAATGATCTGTGTACGCGTGTATCTTCCGTGCAAACACATGGCCGTAGGAAATGGCAGCAGGTCTGATTGTTCGATGGCTTCATGCATGGATATTCGAATATCCATGTATGCAATGAGTTCCTGCTTTACCCGATCATCAGCAAACAATGCATCAAGATGATCGACAAGTTTTGAATGATCAGACAAACCCGGCGCCTCATCAAATAGATCTAAATAGACCATCAGACACCATTGACGCGCAGCCACGTCATCCCGATGCCCGAAACCGTTAATCATCGAATCCATGATAAATCCAAAATAGGATGTGCTGTCCGTCGAAATCCAGGTGCCGCCCATCGTTCGGGCCAACCGTTGACGGAATGGATCCGGTATCACAGGCGTGCCTTCCGCTTCAGCGATCCATTCGAACCACATCAAGGAATGAGCGTAAATGCGATGCAGCGGCACCTCCATCATTTCCATGAAATGAGCAAGGGAATGATCCCCGGAATAGTCTTGCCGGAAACGACGGATGGCCTGTAATAGCTTCGCCTTCCCGCTGCGCAAACGCTGACTAATATTTCGCAATACGGTTTCCCTTGCCGTTCGCTCCAGCACGATGGAACACCCCAGCGGCAGGTGCGGAAAATCATGTGTGATCTCATCACGGACACGCGTATGCGTTTTTCCGAGCATCGCCCGGAACCGGTGCTCGAAACTGTACTCAACATGGGCGTTTCCGATGAAATCCAGCACGGTCAGATATTCCTTCCCTTCGCATTTTCGGAGCCCGCGTCCGAGCTGTTGCAAAAAAACCGTCATGCTGTCGGTAGGTCGCAGAAAAAGCAGGGTGTCTATTTCAGGGATGTCCACGCCTTCATTCAACATGTCCACGACGAAGAGATAATTGATCTCCTTTCTGCGGAAACGATCGAGCAATGACCAGCGATCTGCTGACTGATCCGAAGTGAGTACATCCGCGGCAAGTCCCTTGTGACGGAAGCGTTCGGCCATGAAAGCCGCATGCTTCTTGGTGACACAGAATCCGATGGCCCGGACATCACGATGGTCTCGCAGATATTTAATGCAGTTGCGCATAATATCATCTGCACGGCGGGTGTCTTCTGAATAGATCTTCTCAATTTCAGCTGTATCATATTTACCTTGTCTCCAGCTAACACGGGATATATCCGTCTCGTCCGACACCCCGAAATACTGAAAAGGACAGAGTAACCCGTTATTCAAGGCTTCGGGTAGCCTGAGTTCCGCCGAGATCGAATGCCCGAAAAATCGAGTGATATCTGCTCCATCATGACGTTCAGGTGTAGCCGTGAGTCCCATGAGGATCTTCGGTTCAAATCGGGCCAGCAGTTTTCGATAGGATGGTGCCGCACTATGATGCACTTCATCGATGATGACGTAATCATAAAAATCCGATCCTAGCGAGAGTTCATCCATCTTACCATTCAAGGTCTGAATGGTGACGAATAATTGATGATAGGCTGTCGGTGTCTCACCACCATACCAGAGTTCGCCAAAACCGGCATCCCGTAAGACCTGGCGGAAACTGGAACGTGCCTGCCGCAGGATCTCTTCCCGGTGACAGACAAACAGGAATCGTGCAGAGGGATATTCTTTTCGGAATCGACGAAAATCAAAAGCGGCGATCATCGTCTTACCTGTCCCGGTGGCGGCTACCACGAGATTGCGCATCTCACCGGCAGTCCTGCGTTCCATCAGCCGGTCAAGCATTTCCTGCTGAAAGGGATAGGGCTTGAGGTCGAAGAATGCATCGGAGCCTTGATCAGGCATGGTTTTCAGTCCGCCCTTGATCAATGCCGCAGCCAGTTGCTCCCGGTGGAGTGAGGGATCATATTCGATGAAATCCTTATCCTCCCAATAGATCTCGAAGGTCTTGGTACACTGATCGATGATATGCGGGATCTCTCTTTGCGTCACTTTCAGATTCCATTCCAGTCCATGGGTCAACGCCGATTTCGATAGATTGGAGGATCCAATGTAAGCGGTATGAAATCCGCTGTCGCGACGAAATAAATATGACTTGGCATGCAGTCGCTCATGCCGGGTGTTGTAAGAAATGCGTAAGCGTACGTTCGGGAATATGGAGAGGAAATCTATCGCCTTCAGATCTGTCGCGCCCATGTACACCGTGCAAATGATCCTGACCTCTGTTCCTTGCTGCGCCAGCGTCTGGAATACCTGTTCGAATAATCTCACACCTTCAAATTTCACGAAGGACACCAGCCACCATATCTGATCGGCAGAGAGCATCTCCTTTTTCAACTCGTGATCCAGTGAAACCCCCGCACGACTGCCTGTGAACAGCGCGGAAGCCGTCAGTCCTGTTGTCGGGAAAACAGCACTCAGATGTTCACTAAGATCCCGATGCGCATATTGATCGGCACGAAAAAAAGCCTTCAATACTCGAGCCGGATCCTGGATCTTTTCTGCCAAAAAAGCAGGATCCCCGGTATTTTCTGCCACAACATCGACGATGCTGTTGGCCAATCGGACCATGTGTTCCAGCGATGCATCTGATGCGGTCTCCGCCCATCCATCCATGGCCTCACGGATCAACGCAAGTAAAAAGCGTTGCAGGAGCATTGATCGCTGAGTTTCAGGTAGACGTTCGCTGTGAGGGAGTCGATTCGCATCTCCTGCCAACGCAGCGTCCAGGGCTTCGGTAACGATCTGTTCGTAAAATCCTTCTTTCATAGTTAGCTGTTCAAATAACCCTCCAGCACCGGTACATCCGCCGCGGCCCAGTCAAGACTCCGCAATTCTTCCCTCATCACCCAACGCAAGTCAGCATGCTCCCGTGGCACCGGCACTGCGTTTTCCGCCAACCGGCAAACAAACGGAAACAACCGAATGACGCGGCCTTCGACATAAGAATGGTCAGCATACGTCAATGCCTGCCCGATGATGATCTCCACCTGCAACTCCTCGCGGATCTCCCGGAGCAAAGCCCCCTCCGCGGTTTCACCGGCTTCGATCTTCCCGCCGGGGAACTCCCAGGCCAGCGGGAGCGACATCGAGGCACTGCGCTGCGCACACAGCACACCTTCCGGACCTTCGATGATGGCGCAGGCTACGGGGATGACGATCAGCGCTTCCGACATGACGGAGGAGGAGAATGGCATTTAATACCAAGTTAAATCATCCCAAGCATTTTACCAGGGATCCCGAAGCTGCAGTTCATTGAATGCCAGTTTATGTATTTTTTTGGCAAGGAGGATGCTGTGGCCTCAATAAACTTCCGGCCCCGCATGTAGCATCAATGAGGATTTGAAACAATGGGGTGCTCCATCAAACGACCATCCAGTTTACCCTGATATCTCGGAATGAATGCTTCCCTCTCCCCTTTTCATTAACTTCAAGACTGATAGAATGCCGAGCACATGAAAAAAATGATATTGCCGCTGCTGATCCTGTCTGCGATCATCAGCACAGAGACAAAAGCACAGGTCATACATGTATCCCCGCGTGGGGATGACCGGGCGGAAGGAACCGAAGCCCGACCCCTCAAAACACTTCCTGCCGCACGAGACCGGATGCGGACGCTACGTGCGAAATCGAACCGTGCTGACTACGCCCGGATCATGATGCACGGAGGCGTGTACGATCTTTCAGAACCGCTGGTCCTCAACGAACAGGATGGAGGAACCCCTGAACATCCCCTCGTATGGACAGGAGTCCCGGGAGAAAAAGTAAGTATCACAGGGGGGCGTACCCTGCGATCGGAAAAATTCAGGAAAGTGACGGATGCAGGCGTGCTATCACAACTCGATCCCAACGCCAGGGGGCAGGTCATGCAGATAGACCTGAAGGCCGAAGGTGTGAAGGATTTCGGGCGCCATCGTCAATATGGTCACAGTCTGCCGGTCATCGCTTCTACTCTGGAACTATTCTTCCAGGGCGAACCCATGACACTGGCCAGGTACCCCAACAAAGGCGCCATCAAAATCGGGAAAGTATCAGATCCGGGCTCCGTGCCACGCACCGGCGATAAATCTAACCGGGGCGCGACCTTCGCCTACACCGACCCGCGACATAAGCGCTGGGCCGGAGTCCCGAACATCTGGATCCAGGGCACACTGAACTACGGTTTCGCTGACGACTACAACCCTATCGCTTCCATCGATACGCTGAAGGGAACCGTTAAACTCGGCAAGCCTCATCTTTACGGGGTGGGCAACGGACGTGACTTCCAGGAGTATGTAGCCATCAATATCCTTCAGGAACTCGACAGTCCGGGCGAATGGTACATGGATGACAAAAAAGGCATCCTCTATCTCTGGCCACCATCAGACGTTAGCAAAGCCGTCGTTCAGGTATCCATCCTCGAAACACCCATCATCGCCCTGGAAGGCGCCAGCCATCTGCGTTTCGAGCGTTCCACGATCGAAGTGGGCCGGGGCATCGGGGTGTACATGGAACGCTGCCATCGGGTGGTCGTTGCCGGTTGCACCATCCGCAACACTGGCACTGCGGGTGTCTTCATGGGACAAGGTGCCCGGCTGATCGACTCCACCTCGTCCGTGGACGATTACGTCGGAGAAGCCGTCTCCCGCGAAGTGGGCAGCTATCAAAATCATATTTATAACAACACCACCTGGCAGCGAAATGCCGGTACGTACAACGGCGTGGAGAGTTGTGACATCTACAACACCGGCTGTGGTGGCATCACCCTCAGCGGCGGCGATAAAAAGACCCTCACACCCGGGCATAGCTACGCGGTGAACAACCGGATCTCACGCTACAATCGCCGCAATAAATTCACCTGGGCGGGCATTCGTGTGGATGGCTGCGGCAACCGCATCGCGCACAACGAGATCTTCGAATCCGACTGGCATGGCATCTTCGTACATGGCAACGAACACGTATTCGAATACAATCACGTGCATGATGTGACGCTG
>CAJBZC010000088.1 GCA_903959965.1 uncultured bacterium | reverse complement strand
TGTCCACGACCTTGCCGCCCTTGATGAAGAGGATGGCAGGAATGGAGGTGATGCCGTAAGTGATGGAAAGGTTCGGGTTGTGATCCACGTTGACCTTGCCGACGGTTACACGACCCTGATATTCAAGATGCAGTTCTTCGATGACGGGACCGATCGCACGGCAGGGACCGCACCATTCCGCCCAGAAATCGATCACGCTGAGTTTGTCGGAATCCAGCACTTCCTGCTGAAAATTGCCATCTGTCAATTCTTTTGCCATGGATATGATTGTTTGAATGATGAATGCGTATGATATAAAACAAAATTCAGTCCAAATGGATAAATTAATTGATGTGTCGTCTTGTCATGACGTTTCGACGGTTGCCTCGAGTTCCGGATGCTCCAGCAGGAATTCCGCCATCGCATCGTTCATCTCAAATCCTTTGTCTAAACTCGAAAGTACGACGGTCTTTTGGTCTTTTTTGTCGTGAAACACGAATTTCAGTGGTACTTTCCCCGGGTGATTCCGTACGTTTTCCGTCAGAAAATCGAGGTGTTCCACGCGGAAAAGTGAAGGGGCGATATTCATCTGTATCTTACGGGTCATAACCTTCTTGACCGTCTCCAGCAGACAGATGTCGGCCACCCGGAAGTTCCAGTCATCCCGGTACGGATGCTTTTCGAAACGTCCCTGCACGAAGAGGCAGAATCCAACTTCGAAATACGGAGCATATTTTACAAACTGGTCGCCGAATAGTGTCAGTTCAAACTTTCCGGAAAAATCCTCCAGCGTAAGGATCCCGAACTTATTTCCCATTTTGGATACCCGTTGCTGGGCACCTGTCACCAGGGCCGCTATCCGGAAAGCCCGGGCCGGGTTGGCAAGATTGGACAGTTCACCCAGGTGGGCGTTATATTCAGAGATGGGAATCATCCCGTAATATCTCAGTTCAAAGCGGAAATGGTCCAGCGGGTGGCCGCTCAGGAACATGCCTGTGACTTCCTTTTCCTTGTCGAGGATCTGGGTGAGGGTCCAGGGCGGGCAATCTGTGATCTTGGGCACGGGGATCTCGTACATCATCGGCAGGTCGCCGAACAGGGTGTTCGAGGTGTTCGCCGTCTGTGTCTGATAGATGTTTCCGAATCGGATGATCTTTTCCAGTCCGTTGAGCGACTCGCCATCCTGCAAATGGAAATACTGGGCCCGGTGCAGGGAGCTATCGAAATCAAAAGCCCCGGACAGTGCCAGGCACTCCAGTGATTTCTTGTTGACGGTTCGTTGGTTGACGCGCTTCACCAGGTCGAAAATGGAGGTGAAGGATCCCTGACGTTTCCGTTCGATGATGATCGCTTCCACGGCGGCTTCACCCACTCCTTTCAATCCACCGAGTCCGATGCGGATCTCGCCTTTTTTGTTCACGGCGAATCCTTTCAGAGATTCATTGATATCGGGCCCCAGGACCGTCAGCCCCATTCGCTTGCACTCCTCCATGAACCAGGTGATCTTTTCGATGCTACCGGCATGGTTGAGTACGGCCGCCATGTATTCTGACGGATAATGTGATTTCAGATAGGCCGTTTGATAGGCCACCATTGCGTAACAGGTCGAGTGCGATTTATTGAACGCGTATTGTGCGAAGGCTTCCCAGTCGGTCCATACTTTTTCGAGCACCTCTTTTGCATGTCCTTTCGCCGCCGCCCCTTCTACGAACTGCGGCTTCATCTTATCGAGGACGGGCTTGTTCTTCTTACCCATTGCCTTCCGCAGTACGTCCGCATCTCCTTTCGTGAAGCCTGCCAGTTTCTGCGCCAGCAGCATCACCTGTTCCTGATAGACGGTGATCCCGTAGGTTTCACTGAGGTATTCCTCCATATCCGCCAGGTCGTAGGTGACCGGCTCCCGCCCGTGCTTCCGCTCGACATAATTGGGGATGTATTCCATCGGACCCGGGCGGTAAAGGGCGTTCATCGCGATCAGGTCCTCGAATTTGTCGGGCTTCAGTTCGCGAAGGTATTTCTGCATGCCTGGGCTTTCGAACTGGAAGGTCCCGATGGTTTCGCCGCGCTGGTAGAGTTCGAAGGTGATGGCGTCATCCAGTGGCAGTGTATCCAGGTCGATCTCGACGCAGTGGTTGAGTCTGATCAGTTCGAGGGATGTCTTGAGGATGTTGAGGGTCTTCAGACCAAGGAAGTCCATCTTGATGACACCTGCATCCTCGATCACACTGCCTTCGATCTGGGTGACCCAAAGTGGAGAGTCCTTTGCCGTGCAAACGGGTATGAGCTCTGTCAGATCTTTCGGGGCGATGATGATGCCGGCTGCATGGAGTCCTGTGTTCCGCACCGATCCTTCCAGGATCTCCGCTTCATGCAGCACCCGGCTATGCAAATCCTGCCCATCATATATGCTCCGCAGCTTCTTGACCTGTTCGAGATCATCGGGATTGAGGCCGTCTTTTTCTGCGAGGCTGTCATCCGTTCCGGTCAGCGGGGCGTGGAGTACGCGTTTGAGCGAGATGCCCGGCTTTTCCGGGATCATTTTGGCGAGCGTGTTCGATTCCGATAGCGGCAGATCCATCACCCGGGCGACGTCCTTGATGCTCATCTTTGCGGCCATAGTGCCGTAGGTGATGATCTGCGCCACCTGGTTGCGGCCGTATTTTTCCACGACATAGTCGATCACCTTCTGCCGACCTTCATCGTCGAAGTCGGTGTCGATATCGGGCATCGACTTCCGGTCGGGGTTCAGGAAACGTTCGAACAGCAATCGATACTTGATCGGATCGATGTTGGTGATGCCGATGCAATATGCCACGACGCTGCCTGCGGCCGACCCGCGTCCCGGTCCGATGAACACACCAAGCTCCCGGCCGGCCTTGATAAAATCGGACACGATGAGAAAGTAGCCTGCGAATCCCATTGTTCGGATGGTGAACAATTCAAAGCGCAGCCGTTCATCGATCTCGGGTGTGATCTCGCTGTATCTTTTATGAGCACCCTCCCAGGTGAGGTGCTCCAGGTAGGCGTCCTGCGATTCGAAGTTCGAAGGCACCTTGAAGTGAGGCAGAAGGATGTCGCGCTTCAGGTCAAGCAGTTCGACCTTGTCGACGATCTCATTGGTATTGTCGATCGCCTCTTCCATATCATGGAAGACCTTGGACATCTCATCGGTGGTCTTGAAATAGAACTGGTCGTTCGGGAAGGCGAAGCGCTTGTCGCGCATGTTCACATCATCATCCGAAAACTCCCGGATGGCGGGCGTTGACAGCTTTTCACCGGTGTTGATGCAGAGCAGGATGTCATGCGCGTTGAAATCCGACTGATCGACATAATGAGAGTCGTTCGACGCGATGACCTTTACATTATATTTCTTCGCGAACCGCAGCAGGACCTGGTTGACCTTTTCCTGCTCCGCCATCCCGTGGCGCTGGAGTTCGACGTAGTAATCATCCTGGAAGATGTTGAGCCACCAGTTGAATTCATTCTCGCCCTCGGCTTCGCCGCGTTTGAGGATGGCCTGCGGCACGAGGGCTCCGAGGCAGCAGGTGGTGGCGATCAGTCCCTCGTGGTATTTGTGGATGAGTTCTTTATCGATCCGGGGGTATTTGCTGTACATCCCTTCGATATAACCGAGGGAGGTGAGCTTCATCAAATTTTTGTAACCCTGCTCATTTTTTGCCAGCAGGATCTGGTGATGCCTGGGATCTTTTTCTTCTTTGGAAAACGTCTTCCGATGGCGGTTTTCTGTGATATAAAACTCGCAACCGACAATAGGTTTGACCTTTGGTGGGCTTTTTTTGTTGGTGGGATCTGCGGGGTGTTTGTAGGCTTCGGCGACAAACTGAAACACGCCGAACATGTTGCCGTGGTCGCTGATGGCGAGGGCGGGCATATTGTCCTGGGCGGCCTTTTTGTATAGCGATTTGATGGGTGCGGCCCCATCGAGGAGGGAGTATTGGGTGTGGACGTGAAGGTGTGAAAAGCGTGGCATGGTGTCAGGGTATCGTTCCCCCGGGGGAAATGCAAATTTCGCATTTTACCCTGGAAGATGGGGGGCGTATTTATCCACATCAGGCATGCGTGGGGGCGGTTTGGGGGCTGACCGCGAGGGAGCGAGGGTCCGAAGGAAATACAGGTTAATTATGATTTTACGATCAGCCTGCCGGTGTAATCGACCCGGTGGATAAGGGGATCCTGGCCGCTGAAATATTCGAGGACGGCCTTTTTGGCGCCTTCCCAGTGCCCGAAATCATCGATGATGAGGAGGCCGCGGGAGGCGAGCAACGGGTAGAGATGAACGAGTTCGTGGCGGGTGGATTCGTACCAGTCGGTGTCGAGGCGGAGCAGTGAAATGGCTTCGGGGATAGTGCCCGGGATGGTGTCTTCTACTTTGCCTTTAGAGAAGATGAAGCGGTCTGCAGGGAGGCCGGTGCTCAGGACGTTGGCGCGTACTTCCTCGATGGTCGACCAGCACCATACTGAGGTCTGATCTGCTTTGTCTTCCTGGCTCAGCAGGGCTTCGGCTGATTCTCCGGTCAGCTGGCGGTCGGCTTCGGTGGGTTCAGACATCCCTTCGAAGGTGTCATAGAGCCAGATGCGGCGGTTGCGGTCGCCCAGCCGGTCGAGCATCAGGGCCATCATCATACAACTCCCTCCTTTCCAGACGCCGCATTCGACGAAATCGCCGGGGATATCGTGTCTGACGACCTGTTGCACTGACTGATAGAGAGCATACAACCGTTCCGGGGAGGTCATGGTGAAAGGGCGGACACGGCCGTATATCGACATAAAACCACTGTCTGACGCAATGTCTGCCGGCACTTCTTGTCCGAGGGGCATGAGCCGGAAACCCAACCGTCCAACGGCCTTTCCGAGGTATTTCTGGAGGATCGCGTTCATATCGGCTGCAATTACGGCAAAAAACGTCAATCAGAGGGGGGCCATCCGCCCACAATCCCTATTTTTGAAGGAAGTACCTCATCCATGGCGCACGTTATCCGTAACATACCCGCAGCCTTCAATCCCGGCATTACCCATCCGCTCTTCCTGATCCGGTCGAACCTGCACCGTGCGATTTCAGATCTCGCGCCTTCCCTAAAGGGCAGGATGATGGATTTCGGTTGCGGCCTGAAGCCATATCGATCTATGTTAGATGTAGATGAATATATCGGTGTCGATTATCAGGCAGAGGGGGAAACTTACGAACAAAGTGCGGTGGATGTTTTTTATGACGGCAGAACCCTCCCCTTCCCGGACGGGCATTTCGACAGCATCTTCAGTTCCGAGGTGTTTGAGCATATCTTTAATTTATCTGAGATCTTACCGGAACTGCATCGGGTGCTGAAGCCGGGCGGAAAGATCCTCATCACCTGTCCCTTTGCGTTCGGAGAGCATGAGATCCCGTCTGATTTCGCACGGTACACAAGTTTCGCGATGCAGCACATGCTGACCAGCCAAGGATTCCGCATCCTCGAGCAGCGCAAGACGGGCGGGAATGTTGAGGTATTGACACAACTGAGGATCGTCTACTGGAATCTGCATATCCTATCGGGACTGAAGGACATCCCCGTGGTCAGGTCCGTGGCCCGGATCCTGTTCTTTGGGTTGAATAACCTGTGGGCGTTAGTGATCAGCCGGATCCTGCCGTTTCGTCAGGACCTCTATCTGAACAATGTGGTGTTGGCTGAGCGTGTCTGAGCCGGGTCGATCCATCCATCCCCTGAATATTGGTTACCTTTGTATGTATGACTTCGAATGTCAATCCCCTCA
>CAJBZC010000087.1 GCA_903959965.1 uncultured bacterium | reverse complement strand
CCTTGGAGAAGAATCCCGAGAAAGGCGGGATGCCCGCGATGGCTAGGCATGCGATCAGGAAAGTGATATGTGTGATGGGCATCTTCTTCCTCAAGCCGCCCATGTTCCTCAAATCCTGTTCGTGATGAAGGCCATGGATTACACTGCCCGCACCCAGGAACAACAGCGCCTTGAAGAAGGCGTGGGTCATGACATGAAAGATCGCACCGGTGTAGGCGCCCACACCGAGGGCCAGGAACATGTAACCCAGCTGGCTGACGGTGGAATAGGCCAGTACCTTTTTTATATCGTTTTGCCGGAGGGCGATCGTGGCGGCTAAGAGCGCCGTCGCCAGTCCGATGATCGCAATGACAGACTGCGTCACCGGCGCCAGGTCAAACAACACATGACTGCGGGTGATCATATAGATACCCGCCGTGACCATCGTGGCGGCATGGATCAGGGCTGACACCGGTGTGGGACCCGCCATGGCGTCAGGCAGCCAGGTGAACAGCGGAATCTGCGCGGATTTACCGGTCGCCCCGACAAATAATAACAACGTGATGCCCGTCAGCACAGCGGCCGTGGCCTCCGGTGCCTGGTCGAATACCTGCGCAAAATCGGTGGTGCCGAAGCGCATCATCATCCAGAATACCGCCAGCAGAAAGCCCAGGTCGCCGATTCGGTTCATGACGAACGCCTTCTTGGCCGCATCGTTATACGCCTCGTTACCAAACCAGAAACCAATCAGCAGATAGGAGCATAATCCTACGCCTTCCCATCCGATGAACATGATCACATAGTTCGAGCCGAGCACAAGCAACAGCATCGAGAAGACGAATAAGTTAAGATAGGCGAAGTAACGGGCGTAATGTGCCGGTTTCTCTTCATGCATGTACGCCGTGGAATACAAATGGATCAATGTACCCACGCCGGTGATGATCAACAGGAAGAGCGCAGACAGCTGGTCTACCTGAAAGGAGAAGGGAATGTCCACTTTCCCGACCTTGATGAAGTCGAAGAGTTTGACGACCTGTGTCTGAAAATCAGCAGACCCGACCTCGCGGAAGATGAGCAGGCTCATCACAAAAGACGCAAGCACGGCGCTCACGGCGATGACCGATACCAGGGTGCGGGACAGCAGGTTCCTGCCGAGTCCGTTCAGCAGGAAACCTGCCAGCGGAAAAAGTGGGACCAGATAGATCAGTTTGCTCATATTCGGTTCAGTTATGCCAATGGTATCGGAAGGATCAATGCTTCAGTCGGTTCAGGAAATTAATGTCCACAGAATGGATGTTTCGGTACATCATGACGATGATGGCAAGCCCCACCGTCACTTCTGCGGCCGCCACTACCATGATGAAGAAAACGAACAGCTGGGCCTCGATGCCGACGGTGGAGGCCGGATCCAACGCCAGGGCCGTCACATGATGCATCTTGGAAAAGGCCACCAGCAAGAGGTTCACCGCATTGAGCATGAGCTCGATGCACATGAATACAATGATGGCATTCCGCCTGGTGAGGACACCGGCGATCCCGATGCTGAAGAGGATCAGGGATAGAAAGAGATAGTAGTTGACTGGCATGGCTTGTATTTTGTTGATCTGCCCCCGCTATCCATGCGAGGACCTGACCGATGCTTGTATTTATTTTTTCCGCCGTACGCTGTCAAGCGCCGGCATCCGGACACTCAATCTTTTTTTCCGATCAGCACGGCACCGACCATCGCACTCAGGAACAACACACTGCTGATCTCAAAAGGAACGACATAATCCGTGAACAGCACGGCACCCAGCTGCTTCACCAGTCCGATCGAGCCTTCGGGACCCTCCAGGGTGCGAGCCCGCAATTCAGAATCCCGCAATGCCGCAACAAGCACCAGCAACAGCGAGCCGCTGCCAATGGTGCCCGCCATCTTCATCCATTTGCTCTTCTGGGGTTCCGTCTCCGCATTCATGTTCATCAACATGATCACAAAGAGAAAAAGCACCATGATGGCACCGGCATATACGATCATATTCACGATCGCCAGGAATTGGGCGTTCATGAGAATATAATGACCGGAAATGGCGAAGAATACAAGGATCAGCCACAATACACTGTGGACGGGGTTCCGGCTTGTCACCATCATCAACGCACTGAGGATCGACAGTGCGGAGAGGAACCAAAAAAGAATTTCCGATATGCTCATGGCTTGCGTTATGCGGTGAGGGTCTTATTTGCTTTTTGCTTTCGCTCTTCGATCTGGCCCTTAGCCCTGGCAAAATCATCCGGCGCCTGGACGGGGTCGGGGATCAGCAGGTCTGGCTTCCCGTATATGAAACTCTTACGGGTAAAATTCGCAGGTGCAAAGGTCTCAGACAGATAGATTGCATCCTTCGGACAAGCCTCTTCACAGAGTCCGCAGAAGATGCAACGAAGCATATTGATCTCATATCTTGCAGCATACTTCTCCTCCCGATAGAGGTGCTCCTCTCCTTTCTTCCGCTCGGCCGCCTCCATGGTGATGGCTTCTGCGGGACAGGCCACAGCGCACAGACCACAAGCCGTGCATCGTTCCTTTCCCTCCTCATCGCGGTTCAACACATGCAGGCCGCGGAAGACGGAACTGAACGGACGCTTCTGCTCCGGATATTGAATGGTGGCCTTCTTCTTAAAGATGTGCCTGAAGGTGATCAACATCCCCTTCAGGATGTTCGGTAAATAAAGCCGCTCCATCAGATTGAGGGGTTTGGGCTCCAGTACCTTTACTCGGTTGGTCAGCGGTTGCATCACACTTATATTTATTCCTGATCGACAGGTTTAAGACAAAATCAATATAAAATTCCGAATGGGATTATTCAGCGATTCAACCAAAGTGTGATCACGCCCGTGATCAGCATATTCGCCAATGCCAGCGGAATCATCTTCCTCCAGCCGAGATCCATCAGCTGGTCGTATCGGAAACGCGGGATCGTCCAGCGAACCCACATGAACAGGAACAGGAAGAAAACGATCTTCGTGAGCAGCATCAGGATGCCAAGGATCGCCACTATATTGTTACCCCACGCTGCCGACAGAGAAGCCTCGTCTACAAACGGGATATCATATCCGCCGAAGAACAACGTAGCCATCACCGCAGAAGATACGATCATATTGATGTATTCCGAGAACAGAAAGAATCCGAGCTTCAGCGAGGAATATTCCTGGTGATAGCCCATGTTCAATTCACTCTCAGCCTCCGGAAGGTCGAACGGTGTCCGGTTACACTCAGCGAACACGCACACCAAAAATATCAGAAATCCCAGCGGCTGCGCAAATACATTCCATCCCAGGAAACCACCAAGCCCGCCAGCCATCTGTTGCGTGACGATCTCTCCCAGGTTCATGGTACCCGTCACCAGCAACAGCGCGATGATACTGAGGCCCATCGCCAATTCATAGGAAATGACCTGAGAGGCACCACGGATCGCCGCCAGCAGCGAGAACTTGTTATTGGATGCCCAACCACCGATCATCATGCCAAATACACCTATGCTCACTACGGCAAAGACATAAAGAATACCGATATCGGGTTTTGCAATCGTAAGACTGACGGTACGGTCGAAGATCTCCAGTTGGCTGCCCCAGGGTACTACCGCACCTGTGATCAGCGCCGTGAACATGGCGATGAACGGACCCAGGATAAAGAGCATCCGGTTAGATGCCAGGGGAATGAGCTCCTCCTTGAAGAACAGCTTGATGCCGTCCGCCAGGGGCTGCAGTAATCCGAACGGACCTGCCCTGTTGGGGCCATACCGGTCCTGCATGATACCGGCTACCTTGCGCTCGGCAAATGTCGTGTATAACGCGATCCCCAGCAACGCCAGCACCACGACGACGATGATGGATAATTTTTCGAGGATCAGGGAGATATCTGTCGAAAGAAATTGCATGAGGATGATTTTAAGCCTGCTGGTCGATATTGAAAGTGTCAGAAGTGGCAGGCCCCTGGATCTCGCTCAGCGCGATGCCCGGACGGTTGACCTCACTCACGCTGTGAATATCCATGAGCAGTTTAGGAGCACGACCGCCATGTACGGCAGAGAATGTCTCCTTCGGTTTATCCAATCCGGTGTAATGCCCCTGTGAGATGACAGAATGCCGGTCGATCTTAGCAGGTCCATCGATTACCCAGTCGCTCACATGCTTCTTCTCGAAACGGCAGGTATTGCAGATCCAATCCTCGACTTCGCCCCACTGGTCTTTCCGGCCTGTCACGCGGAGGACTTCATCGCCCCGCTGCCATAGCGTAACCTTGCCCTTGCAAGACGTACAGTCGCGGTGCGCATCCACCGGCTTGGTGAACCAAACACGGTTCTTGAAACGGAAAGTCTTGTCCGTCAAAGCACCGACAGGACAGACATCGATCACATTACCTATGAATTCATTATCCAAAGACTGCTCGATATGCGTGGCGATCTCTGCATGATCCCCGCGGCTCAACACTCCATGTACCCGCTTGCCTGTAACCTGATCTGCGACAAATACGCAGCGGTAACAAAGGATGCAACGGGTCATATGCAATTGGATGTAAGGGCCCAGGTCATGCTTCTCAAAGGTGCGGCGCGTGAATTCATAACGCGTTCCCTCCTTACCATGGCTGTAACTGAGGTCCTGCAAATGGCACTCGCCGGCCTGGTCGCAGACAGGGCAGTCGAGGGGATGATTCAACAACAGGAATTCGACCACACCGCTCCGGGCATCGGTGACCTTCCCGCTCGTGATGTTCTTGACTTCCATTCCGTCCATCACCCCTGTCCGGCAACTCGCAACCAGCTTAGGCATCGGTCGGGGATCCGCCTCGCTACCCTTGCTGACTTCCACCAGACAGGTACGACACTTACCTCCGCTGCCTTTGAGCTTGGTATAGAAGCACATCGCCGGAGGGGCTACCTCACCGCCGATCTGGCGGGCGGCCTGCAGGATGGTTGTTCCCTGCGGCACCTCGATGGTGATGTTGTCGATAGTGACCTTCAGCATCTTTATTTCGTCTGCCATATCCTTATACTTTGCCGGGATGCTCCGATAGGAACTGCCCCGGATCATGGGTTCAAACCGTTGTCAGTGCGTCTGCGTAATGTGCCAGTCCATAGTTCCGGCGCTGGCTTTCTTCCGGATGCTTTACATGCCATTCAAATTCATCCCGGAAATGCCTGATGGCGGCAGCCACCGGCCAGGCAGCCGCATCTCCGAGTGGACAAATGGTGTTTCCTTCGATCCGCCGCTGGATATCCCACAACAGATCGATATCGCTCAACTGCCCTTTTCCATATTCAATCTTGTTCAGGATCTTCTCCATCCATCCCGTACCCTCGCGGCAGGGAGAACACTGTCCGCAGCTCTCATGGCGATAGAAACGGGCCAGCGTCAGGGTATGACGCACCACGCACTGGTCTTCATCCAGCACAATGAAACCGCCTGATCCCATCATCGAACCAGTGGCGAATCCGCCGTCCGACAAGCCTTCATAATGCATCATCCGCGTCTCTCCCTTAGCCGTCTTCAACAGCAGGTTGGCCGGAAGAATGGGCACAGAAGATCCACCGGGGATGCAGGCCTTAAGCCGTTTGCCATTAGCGATGCCTCCACAGTATTCGTCACTGAAGATGAATTCCTCCACCGAGATGTTCATGTCGATCTCAAAGACACCCGGCTTGTTGATGTTTCCGCATGCGGAGATGAGTTTGGTGCCTGTGGAGCGACCCACACCGATCTTCGCGTATTCTTCTCCGCCGATGTTGAGGATGGGCACGACTGCCGCCAGGGTCTCAACGTTGTTGACCACCGTCGGACAATCCCACAAACCCTTGACCGCCGGGAAGGGCGGCTTGATGCGTGGGTTGCCCCGCTTACCTTCCAGGCTCTCGATCAGGGCAGTTTCCTCTCCGCAGATATAGGCACCGGCACCCCGCTGCACATAGATCTGACAATCAAATCCGGTGCCCAGGATATTCTTGCCCAGCCATCCATTTGCATTGGCTTCCGCGATGGCCTGCTCCAGGATGTCTACGATCCAGGCATACTCCCCACGGATATAAATATAAGTTCGGTTGCTGCCCAGCGCCCAGGAGGCAGCGATGAGCCCCTCGATCAGCAGGTGAGGGATGAATTCCATCAGGTACCTGTCCTTGAACGTGCCGGGTTCGCTCTCATCCGCATTGCAGACGAGATAACGGGGAACACCTTCTGGCTTGGCCAGGAAGCTCCATTTCATGCCTGTCGGGAATCCCGCACCACCGCGACCGCGCAGTCCGCTTTTCTTGACTTCCTCGACAACGTCGGCCGGCGCCATCCTCAGGGCTTTTTCCACGGAGGCATATCCGCCTTCCCGGCGGTAGACTTCATAACTCCGGATGCCGGGTATATGCGCTTTTTCCAGTAAGAGTTTCCTTCCCATTGCTGTTTACCTTGGTTGGTATCGATGGTTTCTGTCATCCAGGGTTCAAAGACCGATGGATGATCTATTCATTTAATGGCTTACGCCACCGTTTGTCTGCATTCTTCAATGATCGCGTCTACCTTTTCCGGGGTGAGATGCTCACGATAATGTTTGCCCAGTTGCATCATCGGCGCATAGCCGCAGGCGCCCAGGCACTCTACCGTTTTCAGCGTGAACAGTCCGTCAGCCGTGGTTTCTCCGACACCGATGCCCAGCTTTGCTTTGATATAGCTGATGATGTCATCACTCCCGCGCAGCATGCAGGGCCCCGTCTGGCAGACCTCAAACACATGACGACCCACCGGCTCGGTGTTGAACATGCTGTAAAAGGTAGCCACCTCATACACTTCGATGGGTTCGAGCTGCATAAGGGAGCCTACATAGTCCATGGTGTCGGGACTGAGCCATCCGCCGAAATCCTCCTGAGCCATGTGAAGGACCGGGATGAGGGCGCTTTTTTGCTTTCCCTCCGGATATCTGTCGATGATCTGCCGGACTTCCGCCAGGCGTGTATCTGAAAATTGCGTCATAATCTTCTGTTTATCCCGGTTTAGATCATGCATCCATTTCGCCGGCGATGAGATTGAGGGAACTCATGGTGATGACCGCATCACTCAGCATGCTGCCCTTGACGATCTCCTCGTAAGCCTGATAATAAATGAAGCAGGGACGACGGAAATGCAACCGGTAGGGAGATCGACCGCCATCACTGATCAGATAATAACCCAGTTCTCCGTTGCCCCCCTCTACGGCCTGGTAAACCTCGGCCGGCGGTATATCCGTCTCTCCCATCACAATTTTGAAGTGCCAGATCAGCGCCTCCATCTTCGTGTACACGTCATTTTTGGCCGGAAGGTAATATTCCGGAACATCTGCGTGATAGACTTCAGCCTCGGCGCCCTTGAACGACTGGATCTTCCGATAGGCCTGTTCGATGATGGACAATGATTGCCAGATCTCTTCGGTACGAACGATGAACCGATCGTGGTTATCGCCTGTGGTGCCCACAGGTATCTGAAATTCAAAATCCTCGTAGCTGGAATAAGGCTCATGCACGCGGACGTCGTAGTCCACACCCGTAGCCCGTAGGTTCGGGCCCGTGAAGCCATAGTTCAGTGCGCGTTCTGCGGAGATGGCTCCGGTGCCGCGCGTACGCTCATAAAAGATTCGGTTACGGACCAGCAGGGCTTCAAGCTCCTTCTGAGCCTTGGGATATTCCTTGAGGAATCGCTCCAGTTTTTCCCATACTGCTGCAGAGAAATTTCGTTCAAAACCTCCGACACGGCCCATGTTGGTCGTCAGGCGGGCCCCACATATCTCCTCGTAGATCTCATATACGAGTTCGCGGTATTGCATCACATATAGGAACCCGGTGAATGCACCGGCATCCACCCCTACGATCGATGTGCAGATCAAATGGTCCGTGATACGGGCCAGTTCCATCACGATGACCCGCAGATAGTCAACCCGCTTGGGCGTCTTGATACCCAGCATCTTTTCAACCGTCAGATGCCAGCCCATGTTGTTGATCGGCGCCGAACAATAGTTCAGACGATCCGTCAATGTCGTAATTTGATAAAGTGGTCTACGTTCCGCGATCTTTTCGAATGCCCGGTGAATATATCCGACCGTAGCCTCCGCCTTTACGATCCGCTCACCGTCCAGCTCCAGGATGTTTTGGAAAACTCCATGAGTAGCGGGGTGGGTCGGGCCGAGGTTCAGGGTGGTGGTCGTCTTTCCGATCGACCCTTCCGGCAATTTTATATTATTATGATCCGACATATTGATTCCTGGTTGACGTTCTGGACTTGTGATTAAGTGATTCAGGACATTGGCTCAGCCCCTGCCGAACATTTCATCATCCTTGTCGATGCGTGTCTGATCCTCCAGCGGAAACTCCTTTCTGAGCGGGAAATAATCCATCTCGTCCACATTCAGCACTCGCTTCAGATTGGGATGTCCCACGAAATTGACGCCGAAGAAATCATAGGTTTCGCGCTCCATCCAGTTGGCGGAGGAGAACAGCCCCGTGGCCGTGTACACATCCGGCTGGCTCACCGGAGTGAAAACCTTGAACCTGATGCGGAGGTTTTCTACCAGATTGTGCAGATGATACACCACACACAACTCTTCGCCCGCACGCTCCGGATAATGAACGGCGGTTAGGTCTGTCAGGAATCGAAAAGCGAGATCCTCCTCATCAAAGAGAAAATTCAGGACTTTAAGGTTGTATTCCCTGGGAGCAGTGAATGTCATCATTCCATATGGCTCCTCCCATCCTGTCAGGATATCTCCGAATTTTTCGGTGAGCCTGGACTGCACTATCTCGTTGGTCAGTGGCATCTGTTGTGTATTTGACGGTCCGCCCTACGGTTTAAGTTCAATTTATTCAATGCCGTAGGAGTTCATCAGCGCCTTGTACTGCGGACTGTTTCGACGGCGAAGGGGTTCGTTGTGGATAAGATCCTGTATCCGAAGCACCCCATCGATGATGGCCTCCGGACGGGGAGGACAGCCGGGGACGTATACATCAACCGGTACGACCTGGTCGATGCCCTGCAGCACGGAATAGGAATCGAAGATACCACCGCTGGAGGCACAGGCTCCGACGGCAATGACCCACCGGGGTTCCGCCATCTGAAGATAGACCTGGCGAACCACAGGACCCATTTTCTTGGCGATGGTACCCATGACCATGAGCAGATCACACTGACGGGGCGTGAAGCCCAGGCGTTCCGCACCAAAACGACCCAGATCGTATGTCGAAGCCATCGTAGCCATAAACTCGATCCCGCAACAACTGGTGGCAAAAGGAAGCGGCCAGATGGAATTTTTCCGGGCCAGGCCTACCACTTTGTCAAAGGATGTCGCAAAAAAGCCTTCCCCCATATGCCCTTCTGGCATGGAGGCCTGGTTGATCCCCCAGTCTGAAGTACTCTTGGCGTTAATATTGAATCTGACAGGACGTGCCATAAATTTCTTTTATTAGTCTGCTTTCCTAACAATTCAGAAGGGTAAGAATGAAGAAATCATATTCCATCAGTCTTCCCACTGCAATGCCCCTTTGCGCAGGATATAGATGAACCCTGCCAGGAATAACCCTACAAAAAGGACGACAGCCATGAAACCATCCCAACCGAGCCCCTTGAAATTGACGGCATAGGGATAGAAAAAGATAACCTCGACGTCAAACAGAACGAACAGGATGGCAACCAGGAAATACTTGATGGCCATGGGCTGTCGGGCATTCCCCTGTTGCTCGATACCGCTCTCGAAGGTCTGTAACTTATCTGCGGTCCTGCGTTTGGGCCCGAGCAGATGAGAGACCGTCAGCATGACGGTCACAAAAAGGAAGGCGAAAAGGATCTGCAATCCGATCGGAAAATAGTCGGAGGAAGTACCCTCCGTCACCGCCTGGGCGGCCTGTGTCTGCAAAAGAATGAAGTCCTGCATGATGGGCCTGTTTTGGCAGCGCAAAAATACACCCACTCCATCGAAAAACAAACCAACGAGGAAAAGAAAACGGGCCGGAATCCCTTTGTTCAGGTAATTCCGACCCGTAATGATCAGCGCTTATACAGGATCAGTTACCTCCAGGCTTTGCTGGGGCCGCTCCCTGACCGGGTGCTGCCGTCTGTTTGGCGGCGGCCTTTGTCAGAATATCCTTGTTCTTGGCGGCGTCTGCATTATTGGGATCTACCTCCAGGATTTTATCCAGGAACGCGATGGCGCCCGGGAAATCCTTCTTCATGTTGGCGGTATAGCCGGCCATGTAACCGTAGGCAGGAATCAATGTGTTCTTATTCTTGTCTTTCGCCTTCTCCGCAATCTCAATGAATTTCAGACAGTCGGAGACCGCCAGCCCTTGCTCCATCGTAGAATCGATGAAGGCCAGAGAGCGATAACTCCACAGATATCCGTACACCTCATCCGGATAGCGATTGGAATAAATCCTAAATAGACTGTCACTCAGCTTGTAAGAACCCATTCGATAGTGCTCGAAGCCGGCATTATAAATATCGGTCTTCCCGGGATTCGGATTAACGGACATAACACGGAGATACCACTCGGCCGCCTTTGCCTGGTTCTTCACACCTTTGAAGAAGTTGGCGGCCTTGCGTGTGTAATCCACTTTATTCTTGACTGCAGTGTCCGCGCCGATGGCCTTGAGGAAATATTCATCCACCTGAGCCTGTCGTGCCGGGAACTTTGCGGCGTTGATCGCCATCGTCACATAGTTATCGGGCAGGATCTGATCAGGACGGGCAATAGAAAAAAACTTCTCGAGTTTCTCAATAGTGCTTACAGAATCCCCGAGCTTGTCGTAGGAATAGGCCTGAAGTCTGTACAGACGGGCATCTGCCTTATCGCCCTGAGTGCTCAGGAGCTGACCAGACTTATCAATGGCCTGTTTGAACTCACTGGCGGCATAGAGCAGGCTGGCCTCTTCATAATCGATCGCCGGACCTGCATCAGAATTTGTCTTGTAGCTATTGAATAAGGTGGTGGCTTTGTACACATCACGCGTAAAGTAGTATGTGTACAAGTCATAATACGCCGGGGCATATTTGGGATCCAGTTCGATGGCCTCTTCAAAATTTCGCAGGAAGATATCCTTCTGCTCACTACCCTGGGTCAGATAAACCTTGGCGATCTTGTATTTGGCCGCTGCATACTTCGGGTCGACCACCAGTGCGTTTTGATAAGCTGTAACTGCATTACCGCCGTCCATCAGCTTCCGGTAGGCATCTCCCAGTGTGATATATACATCAGGATCTTTGCTGCCCTTCTTCTGCACATCATAAATAGCCGTGGCCATTTTGAGTTTTTCAATCGCATAAGCCGCATCACCTGATTTTTCCAGGTTAGCCTTGCCGATGGCATTGAGTACAGCAATATCCTTTCCTTTGGAGAGGCTGATCGCCGTCTCGAATCGCTGACGAGCGTCATTTACTTTACCTTCTGCCAGTTCTGCCTGCCCCATACCGGCCAGCAGGAGTGGGTTTGCGCTGTTGGCGCCTTCCAAACCCTTCTGTAACACAGACTTTGCCGCGGAGGGATTGAACAGACCAAACTCCGCCTGCGATAACCAATAAACAGCTTCAGCATCTGCAGGATTGCCCGTCACGGCTTTCTGCAGCATGTCCCGGCTGCTTTGGAATCGTTCGTAGTACAAAAGTTTTCGGGCATCAGATACAGATTGGGCGATCAGTGTGTGTCCCGCCGCCAACGCCAGTGCAACCAGGCCAAATTTCAATTTGGTCATTGTGATCGTCTTTATTTTTGGATTGTAAATATATATGAAATTGGGTTCTTATTCAGTTACTCGCTAATGTTTGCCCGACGGACCTGTAAGGCTAGTCGACCCGGCACCAGATAGGCCTGCTTGAAAATAAGCTGCCCTTTTTCACCGGTCATAAAGTTCACGAAACCACGGCCAAGTCCGGAATAATTTTCCTTTAAGATATAGTAAAGATCCCTCCTGAGGGGGTACCGCTTCAGGGCGATGTTCGCCTGATAGGGCTTGACATAGACCTCTTCTTCACAATTGGCACATTGAAGCGATGCGATCCTGACCTTTTGCTGAAAACTCAATTGCTGTGGATCCTTCCGGTCACCGATCCAGTTGACACCGATATATCCAACAGCATCGGGATGCTTCGATACATAATCGATCACCCCCTCGCTTGACCTCGCTGCTACCACAGAGGCGGCAAAAGGAAATCCGCGAAGCACCGAATCCAGCATGAACCTCACAGTGCTCGTCGCCACCGTTCCGTCCATCACCTGCTGATAACGAAAACCGCTCCGACCGCTCAACATACCCCGGACATCCGCCACTGAAAACAGGCTGTCCTTACTCGCATTGTTGACGATCACCGCAATGGCATCATGCGCCGCCACACCAAAGGACGGGCGAAATTGCAGGGTGTCTTCGTAATACAACATCTCATCGTCAGACAAACCACGGGTGACAATCACCAGCCGGGTGGAATCATCCGCCAGATCCTTCAGACATTCTGCCTCAGGCTTGTAATGCACAACAATTGTGGCCTCCGGATGCTGGTTCATGAAGACCTTCACCTGAGAATCTATCACAGGCTGAAAAGACTCGTCGGCACTCACATGGATGGTTCCGGAACGAGGCGTGTCATCTCCCGCGATATACCGCGGCTTCTTCACTTCCGCACATCCCAATAGCCCGACAACCCACAAGGCTGCCGCCCAATATCCCATCCTTAATCTGATATATGAAGCCCTGCGCATGATTGATCAACGTTGATTAACGCCACCGGTTCTATAACCCCGCCATAACCTGAAAATTCCATAGGCAACAAACAAGCCTCCCAGGAATTGCAGCACACCTGTATGGTAACCGGTGACGGCTGCCAGCCTGGTCATATTGACCAATATATATACACCGGCCCCCGTCCAAAGCACGCCCATCACATAGCTGTAAACCGTGCGGGTGCGGGTGGTTTGCTGCTGCAGCCTGTCTTCGTGAGTCTGACGATCCATGATTGACGGATTGGATGACAAGTTACTGATTATTTGCCCAAATGCAAGCCCTGTAACTCTTTGAGGATATGATGCACCACCCTTCGATATTCCATAAGGGGCGGAGGAATGTCTTTATCTTTGCAAGCCAATTGACGCCGACATGAGGATTTTAATGGTATGCCTTGGCAATATCTGCCGAAGTCCGCTCGCGGAAGGGATACTCCGTAAACATGCGGAAATGGCAGGACTTGACTGGGTCATCGACAGTGCGGGTACAAACGGACTGCATGACGGAGAGCCACCCCATAGACTCTCGCAGAAAGTGGCACTGTTGAATGGAATCAACATCAGCGATCAACGATCCCGTAGATTCCGAAAGTCAGACATGCACGATTTCGACCTGATACTTGCCATGGCCAGGGATGTACAGGTTGGCATCAAAATTATCGCAGGCCCCGCCTACGATGCATCCAAAGTCAGATCATTCATGCATCTCACCCGGCCGGGAGAAGACCTTGACGTGCCTGATCCATGGTACGGAGGAGAATCAGGATATCACGAAGTGT
>CAJBZC010000086.1 GCA_903959965.1 uncultured bacterium | reverse complement strand
TTGGTGGCAATGCGCGTCTGCAAAAGCATCTGCAGCGGTGTGACCCGCAGCTTGCCTGACACCGGCGAAACAACCCCCACCGTCGTGGTGCCCCACTTCGGATCGGTCGGCTCCCAATAGGTCATGATCCCCTGCTGTTCGTCGACGTGCATGCGTCCGGGATCCTTGCGGGTGACAATACCGATCACCACGGGCAGCGAATCCATCCCCGCGATATCATACTGTGCGGTGATGCGGTTCATGTAGGTCCCGGCATCGATGCTGATCGTTTTTACAGAAGAGACTTTGTGCCCATGAAGGGTCACGGGATCATAATATAAGCGGAAAGTCGTGCGCAACGGTCCGTTGTCCAGCAGTTCCCAGCGACTGTAATTCCCTGGATACCAGACAGAATCCTGCCAGAAAGGGGCGATGTTACCGGCTCCTACCGTGAAGCCGACATGATAATAATCCAGACCATCGCCATTGTCTTTGTGATAATCGTTCCGGCGATAGCGCTCGTTGACGACAAGTTCGCGACTGCGCTTCACCCAAACGTCCAGTCCGTGTGCATTCTCGCGCGTATTCTCCAGCGCCTTGCCATAAGCACGGAAGGCGATGCGATTGTTCTCCCAGGCAAAATCATCCTTGCGCTCGGGGATGTATCGTCCGTAGGTCTTCGCCTTCACCGGCGCCCGCATTCCCTTGACACAGTTCAGCATGAGTGTCCCCCCGGCGGGGATATCCACCTGCAGCAGCAGGCTCTGCACCGCACCCATTCCCATGCGCTCCAGCTGCACCGGCACTTCGCGTTTCGTGCGCGGATCGATGATCCGGAATCCGTTGGTGTCCGTCACGGCGCACTTGGCAGAGAAGGTCTCCCAGGGGATGGAGACGACCTGCTCTTTCAGCGCCGTGGCGGAAGTATTATCGATGACGATGCGGGTGGCCGGTGATTGTCCGTAGGCAGACATGACCAAAGAGGCTGCGAGGCCGAAAAGAGCAATGCGTTTCATGGTGTCAAATTATCTCAATTTTTCCAAAAGCCATGCATTCATCCGGGCCCGCTGTTCCGGATAGAACCAGTGACCTGTTTCGGGGTAAAGTGCGAGCTCCTTCGGCGAAGCGATGACGTTGAAGGCCGCGTGCATGGAGGTCGGTGGACAGGACTCATCGTTGAAGCCCCAAGTGTACCAACCGGGCTGCTTCAACTGACGGGCGAAATTGACTACGTCATAATAGGCCATCGCCTGGCGAACCTCCGGCTGATCGGAATACCAGGCAGAGGCCGGAGAAAAAACGTGCGGCCATCCCCCCGCCCGGCCGTGGAAGTATCCTGTCAGATCGCAGAGGGCAGGATGGATGACACCGATGCATTTGACACGGGGATCCAGCGATGCCGTGACGATGCTCAACGCACCGCCCTGACTGTTGCCGCTCACCCCCAAGTTGACCCCGTCGAATGATGACAACCCAAAGATGAAATCCACCGCCCGCACACAACCGGCATAGACACGCTTGTAATAAAATCGATCGCGGTGGTTGTTGTTAAAGAAGAAATGTCCCTTCAGCGCGCCATTCTCCAGGTCGCGGTACACCGAGGGATCCAGGTTCACCGGGATGCCATGGATGCCAATGGTGAACACGATCAGGTCCTTGTCCATCAGCTCCGCATCAGGCTGATAAGGCCGGATGCCTGCACCCGGCACCTGCAAGATCGCCGGATAACGACCCGGCTTGCGGGGCACACAAAGGATGCCGTAAAGCCTTGAGTTCCCAATGTTCTGCAGACTCACCTGAAAAACTTCCGTCCGTCCTGTGCTGCGTTCAGGCATGGGCGTAAGCCGGGCATCCGTCGGAATGCCCGCCAGTTCCCGCTTCACGCCATCCCAGAAGACGTTGAAATCCTCCGGCATCGGAACTGTCGGACGGATGCTGTCGCCCGCATAGCCGACAGTGGCGAGTCCGCGATAGACAGATCCATCGACACTAACGGTTGCGACACAACGAAGAAATCCGGGCTTATCCATCCTGAAGGCGGGCGTGAGTAGTTGCCCATCTGCACGCATAGCGCTGTCGGCTCCCATGGGTGTCATCCGTTCCGGCCCGGCCTGCCAGCGGATCATCAGGTTCCTCACCGGCACACCATGCCGGGTAACGGCGATCCGAAATCGCACGGGGACACCTGGCTCACGCTGCCAGCCACCCTGGTCGGGAACGACAGATACCTGCACCGGCTGCAGGGCAGGCTGCGCCTGGCCCACGGCGGTCAGGCATAAAGTAAATATGAACAGCAGATGAGTATAACGACCCGTATATTTTCGTGTATGCATGACCGTTAGTCATCATTGTTCATGAATGAAAGACCGGCTGTTGTATGCTTCCGTGCGCAGTCGAAGTCCTGCGGTATCCGTGCATTCAACCTCCAGGGTGCGGGACTCGCCGGGCAACAATGTGAAATACCCGTCGCTGAAAAGGGCCGGCAGGCGCAGGTTTCCGGCCGCATCCGCCAGGTTGAGCTTGATTCCCACCACAGCCGTCTTGCCCGGATTCTGGAGACGATACACGATCCGATCGCCGGATGTTCCCATCCGCGTCGCCTTCAGCGGTTGCTCAGACAAATCGTTAAAGGCCTTGAAATCTCCACCCCGCTGACGCGTCTTCCAGTATTCGTTCACAGAAAGGATCCGGCCGGCGGCATCTTTCAGCTGCAGGCGAACCAGGTACACGGCCGGCAACTTGGTTGAATCCAAGGCCGGAGCAGGACTGACCTGTTTGTCATTGGCCTTTAACGCAAC
>CAJBZC010000085.1 GCA_903959965.1 uncultured bacterium | reverse complement strand
GTTCATCCTCCATACCGTTGAAATAATCAACATAATGACGAAACCTTTCTGCTTGTAGAACCGGCCGGCGAGATTGCGCCATCAAACCTGACAGCATGGCCAGGAAAAGTGTAACAGCGATCAGTAGCCGGATCTTCATGCGATATTCCTTGATTTATTTTGGAACCGAAGTGCGTAGGGAATGAATCAGATAACGGGCTTCCTTATATTTATTTTCTGCACCGGGCAGATCATAGTCCTGGTCGGTGGGCGTATCAGCATCCGGAAAGCGACGGACAGTACCGGTCCGAAGTACCACGCGTGACACCTCCGCCACCGGTTGAAAACAGAGATTGTTCGAAGACTTACCGCCATCGATCGAGATCGTATAAAAACGAGAGGCAACGTCCAGGGTCAGATCTATGTTGAGCTTACGTCCTTTCACATAACTGCCGACCGACTTGTTCCGATAACCCTGCTTGGTAAGTATCTTGCCGGTACTGTCCAGCATCAATCGAAGTGTCGGCATCCCATGTGCATCGGTGAGTTCGATCTCCAAAGTGCCATGATCCGTTTGATCCGCCGTCAAACTAAGTTCCATTCGAACACGACCGGAGGATGGAAAGATCCGCTCTGCCTTCGCATGATCGAACGGATCCGCATCCCGCAGAATAAGGGCAGATGAATCTCCAATGCGATCCACCGCGATCCGGCACCAGAGGGGACTATAAATATTCCATGTGTCAAACGCTGACTTCGCATGGGCAGCAGCAAACCGATCATCAACATTAGCATCCACCCGATCCCGCACCGGAACGGGGATACGCGAGACCCAAATATCCTCTTTGTTCATGCTGTAAGTGATCCACATGTTTCCATTCGGCGGAACGCCGTCTCCCGGCTGGATGCCACGGACATACTGAGGCCCGTAGCTCTTGTAAGCGCCGCCGTAACGCATCGAAGCGATCTCCCCATTGACCAGCAGCAGATTCGTGTATACGAGACCGCTAGTACTGACACTCAGCGCCAACGGCCATCTGAACTCAGCGGGATTGTACACCGTCGCAAATTTTCCATCCGAAGTTCGCTGTCCCCAGATCTTGGCATTCGAGTTCACAAAGCCGGGAGCCCTGAGTGGCCCGTATTGCCAGGTCTTTCCACCATCAGCACTCATACTCGTCAGCGCATGCTTCCAAAGTCCGACGACCCTTCCATCGTCTAATCGGTAATGACTGAAGGCCTTGTAATCCCGGCGCAGCGGGATCAAAGGGTCATCACGATCTGCCTCCTCCACTGTTTGCATCATCTGCAAAGGATCAGACAAGAAGGATTCGCAGGCGGCGATAAGATCCTTGTCTTTGGAAGTCGTATAAAATGGATATGAGGTATTATGCTGTCCAAATCCCTTATTATATCTCAAAAAATAAATATCACCCAGTCTGCCATCTGCCTTCACTTCCCGAATGACGCGACCAATGCCGTTTCCATCATTCGGATCATCCTTAGCTCCCAGGACGATCCCGTAAAACCCCAGCACGAACAAGCGCCCGGAGGCCGAAGTGTGAAATCCGATGCGCTGATGCATGACCGCGAAGGCATTGTGTGCCGTATCCTTACGACCAGGCTTCACATGTCCTTCGGGGATTTTATTAGGAGGAAAGGCTACCACAGGATCAGTCCATACATATCCATCCACCGAGGATTGCAACAGTGTCCGACCCGGCGGCACATGTTCTCCCACCGGATTGCTCAGGTAACTGACCCAGTACCTGCCCTTCCAGTAGGCCATCATCGGTGCATGATTGTATGTCCAGGATGGTACATCCGAACCGGTGCGAAGTGCACGCATCGTCTGGATATTATGCAC
>CAJBZC010000084.1 GCA_903959965.1 uncultured bacterium | reverse complement strand
AATGCCGTTGTCTGTTTGTGCAGACAACGGCAGCATAACGGTAATGCATAACCGAAATATCGGTCCGTAGATCGTACTATTTAATCAGCGGGTCACCATCAGACAACATCCGGCAGTAAGTAAGGTGCCCGGTAGTCGCGGCTAAGCATGGCATTGGCCTCATTCTCTCCTTCTCCGATAAAACGTTCCGCTACAGGATCGAACCTCAACTGGCGGCCGAGGCGATAGGAGATATTGCCGAGATGTGCGAGTGCGGATGACAGATGACCTGATTGCACGGGACCATGCTGCAAGCCCATATCCCGCGCGCGAATCGCATCGAACCAGTTCTGGAAATGCAGGGTGAGTTCTCCGGACTCAGAACGGGCAGGTCCCTTTTCACGCTTCTCCCCGAGATAAGTTTCGTAGGTTCCGTATCCTTTGACGACCATGTAACCTTTGTCGCCGTAGAAGATATTACCCACGCCGGCCCCGTCTTCCAGGTTCGTGTTCCAGTGCCGGACTTCAAACTGGATCATCTTTTTCAGCTTCGGATAATGATAGATTGAGGTCTGAACTTCAGGTACTTCCTTACAGTCATCCCACAGAAATTTACCGCCCATGGAGGTGATGTGTTCCGGGAGTTCCTCGATGCCCAGGCCCCACATGCAGAGGTCTGTTTCATGAATGCCCTGGTTGCCTACATCACCGTTACCATAGTTCCAGTGCCAGTGCCAGTTGTAGTGCACGAGATTCTTCGAAAACGGTCGCATGGGAGCGGGACCACACCAGAGGTCGTAATTCAGTCCCTTGGGGATGGCAGAAACGCCTTGATTGCCGATATCTCCGCGGCGGCGGAAGACGAGTCCGCGCGACATGTACACCCGCCCGATCAGTCCGTTTTTCAGATGATCCACGGCTTCGCGGATGGCGACGGAGCTGCGAAGCTGTACCCCGTGCTGCACGATGCGATTATATTTATATGCCGCCTCGATCATCTTCTTTCCCTCATGGATATTGTGGGTGGCAGGCTTCTCCACATACACATCCTTACCAGCCTGGCAGGCCCATATCGTCTGGAGTGCGTGCCAGTGGTTGGGTGTGGCGAGGGTCACAGCATCTATATTTTTATCTTCGAAGAGCCGGCGAAAATCCTGCTCAACACGCACCTTCACCCCGAATTTCTTCTCCAATTCCGCGGCTCTTTTCTGAGCCAGGGGCAGGTCAGGATCAGCGATGGCGGCCAGTTCGACATTGGCCTTCTGTGCCAGTCCGATGATCTCTTCGCAATGTGTCACGCCACGCTGGTTGACACCAAGCACGGCGATGCTCAATCTGTCGTTTGCACCTTTGGCTGATGAGGGGAGGATGGATGCAGCCTCTGTCGATGCCATGGCAGAGACAGGAGCGATGGCGGCGGCCAGGGCTGTTCCTGTGGCCGAACGTAAGAAGTTGCGACGCGAATTCGGTAGGCTTTTCTTCATATGACGATCGATTTATGGGTATGAAAGTTACGCGCGCGGTTGATGTCATGAATGTAAAACAATTACATTTATCGTATGAAAAAGATATCCTCCCTCCTGCTGGCTGCCCTGTTGATCGCCGGCCAGACTGATGCCCAGGAGCCCAGGCTCCGGAAGATCTTCAATGGTCGCGACCTCTCCGGCTGGAAAGTGTCTGACGGCCCCGATCAGTGGACGGTCTCCAAACGCACCCTGCATGTCCGCAATAACGCTGCGAAAAAGGGATCGATCTTGTGGACAGATGCATCATATCGTGACTTCATCATCCAGTGCGAATTCAAGATGGGCGATGGTACCGTTGACTCGGGCATCTTCCTTCGCTCTGATAAGGACCAGATCCAGATCGGTATTTCCGGATCGCTGAAGCGTGACCTAACGGCCTCTCCCTACATCCCCGGCAAGGGATATCCGGTGGAGGCTAAAGTCCAGGACATCCTTAAACTAAAGGATTGGAATACGATGAAGGTCAAGGTCGTGGGTAATGCCTACACGGTCTGGCTGAACGGCGTGGAAGTGATGAACTACACCTCGACGACGCTGCCGGAATCGGGCGCCATCGGGCTTCAGCTGCACCCGAAGAACGAGATGTCGATCGACTTCCGCGACATCCGCGTTGCCACCCTTTGAGCAAATAACTAACGGTAACCCTTACCCTAAAATAAGATCGGCCGTCCTTTGAAGGACGGCCGATTTATATTTATATCCTAATGTAAGTAATCGTCACTGCTTCAGAAAGGTCTTTGCATAGTTGACCCCGAGGGCATCCAGCACTGGGAGATGAGCGATGACGCGCTGTTTGAAAGCATTGTAATCCTTGGCACGCTTGGGCGACCAGCCGACTTCCGCCAGGGCCAGGGCCCGAGGATAGGTCATGTATTCGGCATATTTCTGGTCCTTGATGTACTCGGTCCAGACATTCGCCTGCACACCGATGACATGCTTTGTTTCTGCCTCGGTGAGTTCGGGAAGATCAGGTTCAAACTCATAGCATTTCGAGAGGGGAAGATTGCCGCCAATGGCCAGCGGCTCGTTGGCGGGCGTACCCTGATAATAATCCAGATAAAAATAACTGTTCGGAGACATCACCACATCATGTCCCTGCTTGGCGGCTTCTACCCCACCTTTGACACCGCGCCATGACATGACGGTGGCGTTGGGTGACAGTCCGCCTTCCAGGATCTCATCCCAACCCAGCAGTTTCCGTCCTTTGGAGGTGATGAAGCGGTCGATCCGGCGGATGAACCAGCTCTGTAGTTCGTGTTCATCTTTCAATCCTTCCTTCTTGATCAGGTCCTGGCAGAAGCGGCTTTCCTTCCACTGTGTTTTGGGGCACTCGTCTCCACCAATATGAATATAAGGACCAGGGAAGAGGGCCATCACTTCGGTCAGCACATCTTCCAGGAAACGGAAGGTCTCTTCGCGGGGGAAAAGGACATCTTCGGAGATCCCCCAGCGGGTGCGTACGGGATAGATGCGATCAGCATTCCATCCGAACTGGGGATAGGCTGCCAGCACGGCCTGCGAGTGACCGGGCATTTCGATCTCAGGAATGACGGTGATGTGCCGTGCCGTGGCGTAAGCAACGATATCCCGTACTTCATCCTGCGTATAGAAACCACCGTAGGGCTTTCCATCGGATTTGTTGTCGCGGTAATGGCCAACCGGAGATTCCTTACGGATGGAAGATATCTTAGTCAGCAGCGGGTATTTCTTGATCTCGATGCGCCAGCCCTGGTCCTCTGTCAGGTGCCAGTGGAACATATTCATCTTGTACATGGCCATCAGATCGATGAACCGCTTGACATCAGCCACCGGGAAAAAATGACGACCATTATCAAGCATAAGTCCGCGATAACCAAAGCGCGGGGCATCCTCGATCTTACAGGCGGGGATGGTGATCTTTGTTCCGGCGGAGACTGTTCCGTGTACAGCGGCAGGCATAAGTTGCAGGATACTTTGCAGCGCATAAAAGGCGGCGCGTCCGGTGGAGGCGCTGACGACCACGCGGGAAGTCGTTACTTCCAATTTATATGCCTCAGCAGCCAATAACGCGTCTTTCCGAAACACGATGCCCTTTGAGGCATTACCGTTTTTGACAGAGATCGCATATCCGGCAGCGGACTTCAGACGGGACGCGAGCATCTCTGCGACAGGCGCGAATTCGACATGGGAAACCTGGATGGAAGATCCGTTTCGAACTTCAAAAGCACCACTGCCCGGTGTCAGGGAAACCGGAGCGGGAATGATGTTGTAGGAGGGTTGCGCCATCACAGGCAAGGCCAGGATCAACGTCAGGATGGCAAGACAGATTTTTTTCATGCAGTTGAATTATGTTGGGTGGATGTAAATACTTGGCAAGGATACGCAGGTTCTCGGATAATACCAATGACATTCGTCAACCGGAGACTAAAGTGAGGTGAACCGGATTGGTATAAGTCAATGATGTTATTCGGGCTCTTATATTCAAAATTCACAGACAAATAACCAATATATCTGATTCATTTTTGGTTGATATCGCATAATCATATTTTATATCAAGTGTCAAAAAATAACGATCATACATACACGAAAATCATTTCCCTCGGCCCTTCCTCTGCGCCACGGTTCTGTTCCAGTCTGGCTTATCAATATCCAGGTCATCATGGGTATCCATCATGGTCTTTCGCAGCAGATCTTTCATCTGTTCGATGCGCTTGCGATGTTCCGGTTGTGCTGACAAATCCATCGTCTCCCAGGGATCATCCTTCAGATTGAACAGCTGTGTATGCAGGGCTCCATCCACATTGTAGAGGATCAGCTTCCATCCGTCATCCGTTTTTATACTTCGGCTCCAGCTTCCGTAGAGATTGTAGAGATGCTTGCGAATTTGATTGGCAGGTTTTTTCAGGACATCGGCATGTCCGATACCCTCCACGGACTCGGGCGGTTTGATGCCGAGCATTTGATATAAGGTGGGTGCGATATCGCTCAGATACATGAATCCGTTGTAGCGAGAACTTGCGGGAATGCCAGGGCCGGACATGATCAACGGCACCCGGATGCTATGTTCGTAAAGATTCTGCTTGCCCAGCAGACCATGCTGTCCGACAGCTAGTCCGTTATCCCCTGCAAATACGATGATGGTGTTCTTCAAGAGTCCGTTTTCCTTCAGGGCATCCAGGATTCTGCCAACCTGTGCATCCATTTCGGTGATCATGGCATAGTAGGCTGCGATTTCCTTTCGAGTCATATCCGGCGTGAGCGGGCGCGGGAGCAGTTGCTCGTCCCGAGTATTAAGGTCTCCGTTGTCGAACGGATGTTTGGGAAGGAAATTGGCTGGAAGTGAGATCTTATCAGGGTTGTACAGGCTGGCGGTTGAAGGCGGTGGCGTACGCGGATCATGCGGCGAAGTGAATGCCACATAACAGAAGAAAGGGGCCTGTCTGGCTCGTGGGCTGTTCAGGAAAGTAATGGCGTTTTCAGCATACAGTGTCGTTGAAAAAGTATCCGCCTTTCGGGCGGTGGCCGGCGGAAAGATACCCTCCGGATCGAACGGATGTACCGTCGGATGAAATTGCCCCCCATCCCGCTCAAAATGCATTCCCCCGAAAAAAATATCCCCGCCATGACTGAACATCCGATGATGAGAGGCCTTGTCGCTGTGCCATTTACCCGTGTGATAAGTGGAGTATCCCATTGTACCCAGCACCTCTGGCAGGCTGACCAGACTATCAGGGATCGTCCCGCCATCAGCGGGCAGCCTATTCACATAACGCCCTGTCATTAACATCGCGCGGCTGGGTACACAAACCGCACCCTGATGTCCGCCCATGACATGCGCCTGGGTGAACATCATCCCTGACGCCGCCAGCCGATCCAGGTTGGGCGTTTGTACCTCGCGATTACCTGCTGCTCCCAGCGCATGATAACTGTGATCATCGCTGTACAGGACCAGGATATTGGGCTTCTGGTTGACAGACCGCCCGGATTGTGCCAGTGCATCGACACTGATCATCAACGCGATAAACTGGAAAAACAGTCCTAGGGCCGACCCCGGCAGATGCTTAATTTTCATAATGAACGAATGTAAACCAAACCCGTTATCCATAAAACATCACAACCTGTAAATTAACGAATCATCAGGGGGGCAGCCATTCAAACGCTTGGAGAGCTGGCAACTCTCCAAGAGCTGGCAACTCTCCAAGAGCTGGCAACTCTCCAAGGGTTGGCAACTCTCCAAGAGTTGGGGACTCTCCAAGGGTTGGGGACTCTCCAAGGGTTGGGTAATTATGTT
>CAJBZC010000083.1 GCA_903959965.1 uncultured bacterium | reverse complement strand
GTGTGAACCGACGCTTCCACCAATCATATCCGTCCTGTTCCATGCGTGGCCACTGATAGGTGGGGAATCCCCAGTTCTGGCCTTTCACCGCAAAATCATCCGGCGGAGCGCCAGCCTGCATACCCAGGTCGAAGAGGTTGGATTCCATCCAGGCCTCCACACCATGACGGTTCACGCCGATCGGAATGTCTCCCTTCAAGATGATCCCAAACCTGTTTGCCACGTCGTGTGCATGACTCAGTTGTCGGTGCAGCAAATACTGTGTAAACAGGTAAAGACCGGTCTTGTCGAATGCCGAGTTACCCGGACGACACCATTTTTCGACCTTTGCCGCATCATACTGCGCATCCTTCTTCCAATCTTCCGGATACGGGCTGCCATACTTATCTCTCAGGTAACAGAACGCCGCATAAGGAGCAAGCCAGTACTGATTGTCACGATAGAATTCCGAATAGGCTTGGCTTTCAAAGATGGTGTTCGAAATTATCTTGTACAACCTCGAAATCTTGTCCAGCTTGTATTGCATTACCGCCTCGTAATCCACCTGAGGGAGGCGATTGAGCCTTTCCCTTTCTTCTGCATATCCTTCAAGCAGATTGAGATGATCCGGGCCTGCAGCTTCTTCCAGATTCAAATAAATGGGGTGAAGTGCGAATGCGGAGACGGCAGAATATGGATATGAATCCACCCAGGTGCCCGTCACGTGTGTATCATTCACCGGCAATAACTGGATCATCCTCAAACCTGTGATCGACGACCACTCCACCAGTTTTGGAATGTCAGTGAACTCACCCACGCCAAAGCCCTGATGGGAGCGCAGACTGAAAACCGGAATGGCTATCCCGGCTCCACGCCAGGTGTCATAAGGGAACCTCGCAGCTCCATCATTCAATTGAGTAAAACCGTCGTTTCTACTTTCATCATGCCCGATCACTCGGTTTTCTCCCTCTTCATACCGAAGGATGTTTTTTGTGCTCCGGTTCCTGACGGCATATTTGTAAGTGATGGGCCATTGAGCCCCTGTAAGATTCAACTCAATACTCCATAGATCCCCAACAACAAGCATATCAGAGGTGTTGCTTTTGCTCCAGGCTCCCATGCGCTCGTCGCTGCCCGTCAGGCATAATTCCTCCCCCTCAGTTAACAGCGGGCACTGAACAACCAATCGATGTGTGCAGGAGCGCCAGTCCGTATTCGGTTCTAACTGGACATCGGAAGAATGCAGCAGCACTTTACGGAAAGGGGAAGTACGAAATACATGATGTATGTCACCGGCATGACTCCAGGTATCAACCAGCAGGATATCGTCACTGACGAACCATGCTGCTTCAATACGTCTGCCCGCATCCCACTCTTCCACCCAATCTGCACCCTCCTGCTCCAGGATGTATCTATAATTAACCGGGCTGTCTGTCTTCAACTCAGCATCCGGAATTTGGATGTCCAGCGTCCAGTAGCGATCATCCTGGTACCGCATGCGCAATGACTTCTCCATTTGATTCCCTCCCAATGCGGAAATCGATCCAGTAATTCTCAAAATCTGACCCGGCTTCGTGGAAAACCGAATCCTGAATGTGACCTTCATACCTTAAAAACACGTTGTTCCGGGCTAAAATTACCCTATTATCGGTTACGGTGTAAAAATTACACAATAATGGGTATAAATGAAAGGGGGCGTTTGAAAAGCCACTGATTTTGCCATGTAAGAAAGGCAATATATATTTGCAAAAACTGCAATAATGGAAAAGAAATCTACTACCGCATACTGGCTGCTTTTCCTCCTCTCCCTGGCTTTAGCCGTTGGCGTTTATCTTTTCCTCCCATCGATGACATCATTGACGGTCGTGCCGATTGTGACCTTCCTGGTCAAGGCGCTAGACATAATATAATGCTTGTAAAACAATGACAATCCAAGATTGTCGGAATGCGTACCAGTTCCACTGATACGCATTTTTTTTGGAAAAATAGAAAGTCTCCCGCCTGTAAGCCGGATTCCGTTCGTCCGCCGAAGCGATCGTGGTCATCATTTATCTGCCCTGAAGGTTACCCAACAGGGTCAATCTGCCTACCCTTCTCCGTATCCCCGAAAGGAACCATGGACGAGCCATCCATGTCCTGCCAACTTCTTGACAGAATCAGAGATATACATGGCATTTCAGCACGCAAGGTTTACCCCCCACATCCATCACTGAATGCAGCCGTGGGCTCTTACCCCACATTTTCACCCTTACCCTTCAACAAGGCGGTCATTTTCTGTGGCACTGTCTGTTCCCGCTTTCACAGGACCCGGCTCTTCACCGGTGCGACGCTCTGAGCTGTCCGGACTTTCCTCGCATGAATATCACGCGCGATGACCCGTCAGGAGACTTTCCATCTCAAAAGTACGAAACCTGAGCCTGTGAATCGTGGCCTGGAGTTTAGTATTGGAAATAGATCTCTGTTGCGCCATACCCGAATAACGGATGGTATTGATTGACAAAGGATTTGACTTCGGACCTGGAACGCAGCATCTGGTGGATCTCATCCCGAAGCCGCCCGCTCCCATTGCCATGGATTACGGTAAGCTTGGGCTGATGATGGGCAATATTGGATTCAAGATGTCTGGTGAATGTTCCCAATTGAGCATCCAGTATCTCGATGGACGTCATCCGTTTCCATTCGTCGGTGATCTTTTCGATGTGCAGATCCACTACAGACTGTGGTGGTGGATGCATGTGACCTGGCTTGGACCTGTCCGCTCTTACCATGAAGCCGGCCTTCTTCAGCAGATCGGCGTCAAATTCATTTTTTTGTTGTGATGCGACCCTTTCCGGCCACTTGTCCAGCAGAAGGTAGGAAAAATGTGCCTGTTGCCGGGCCCTCATTTCTTCGATCCGCTGGAAGAGTTGTTTGGCCCTTACTTTGAGTGTGAACTCGAAATGTGGTGCCCGTTTCGGATCCTGATCCTTCAGCATGAGGACAAACACGAACCTTGGCGTATCATTCATCTCCTCGATCGGCACATCATGCAGATAAAAGTCGCCAAAAGGAAGGATCTCGTTACGAAGCGAGAAGGATGGCTCCCCACCTCTGGTGAATTCATATTCGAAACGAATCGTATCAGGAGTTTGATTCACCAGCGACAACCGGAAATATTCCACAATGTCTTCATCAAAGACATCTTTGTCGAACACCGGAAGAAATGCCAGCCATACGCCTTCTGCAACCGCATATTTTGCTGCCGGCTTTTCTGTCTTTATATTTTCGATGTGTTGTTTAGGCGGTACTTTTTTACCCGGATCAGGCTTCTTTTCACTGAAATTCTTGAAATATGG
>CAJBZC010000082.1 GCA_903959965.1 uncultured bacterium | reverse complement strand
GGTGCGGGTCTTCGTGGGCGTGCTGACGTTTCTCGTTCTTCTTATCTTCGCGATCTCGTCTGCTATCAGTGATAGGAGGCAGTTGTTGAGCAAGCAGCGGGGAATAGAATCCGAGCAAGCCGGCTATGATGATGAATCTCTTCACGGTCGATCGGTTAATTTGTACTGTAAATGTAGATAAAAAATAGCCATGACTTCTTCAGTTATTTACGACGGGGATCTTCGCACGTCTTGCACCCATCTGCAGTCCGGTTCAATCTTCGAAACTGATGCACCCACTGATAATCAGGGTAAGGGGGAGCGTTTTTCGCCTACAGACCTTGTCGGGACTGCATTGGCGGGTTGTATGCTCACTACTATGGCCATTCGCGCGCGCGCAATGGAGGGTATGATCAGGGGTATCCGCATCGATGTAAAAAAGGTGATGGCCTCCAACCCCAGGCGGATCAGTGAGCTGCATTTAACATTTCATTATCCTCCGGGATTTTCTGCTAATCCGGAACAACAGTCGGAATTGGAGCATATTGCTATGACATGTCCGGTGAAGGAAAGCATTCATCCGGACATTACACTCGAGATAGACTTCAACTGGCCTGAATAAAAAAAAGATTGCGATATGTTACGCCTTGGACTTGTATCGGCAATTCTGCCGGATTTGACTACTGAGGAGGTCATCGCCTATGCTGCAAAGGTTGGATTCTCGAGTGTGGAACTCATGTGCTGGCCACATGGCCCTGCAGAACGAAGATATGCAGGCGTCACTCATCTGGATGTAGACCAGATAGATGAGCATGTCATTAAACGGACTCACACAACACTGCGGAAATATGACATGAACATTTCCGGATTGGGCTACTATCCCAATCCATTGGATCCGGATGTTGTTAAGTCGGATTACCACGTTGAACACATCAAAAAAATAATTCGCGCAGCAGATGCGCTCGGTGTGAAGGTTGTCAACACGTTCGTAGGCAGGGATCCCTCCAGGGACATTGCTTACAACCTGGATCGATTCAGGGCTGTATGGCCTACCATCGTCGCCTTTGCCGAGACTTACGATGTGCGGATAGGGATTGAAAATTGTCCGATGTTCTTCACCCGTGACGAGTGGCCAGGGGGCAAGAATCTGGCAACCACCCCGGACATCTGGGATCATTTGTTCGAAATCATACCATCCGTTCATTTTGGTTTGAATTACGATCCTTCTCATATGGTATGGCAGATGATGGATCCGCTTTTGCCTGTTCGTGAATACTCGGATCGATTCGTACACGTCCATCTCAAGGATGTGAAATTGCATCGTGATCGTCTGGACAGGGTCGGTATCATGGCCATGCCATTGGAGTATCATTCACCCCGGATACCCGGTCGGGGTCAGATCGACTGGTCGGCTTTTTTTGAAGCGTTGAGATCCAGCCGCTTTTCAGGTGACTGTTGCCTGGAAGTCGAGGACAAAGCATTCGAGGGTTCTCCGGAACAGGTTAAAGAGGCCATTGAATCCGCTTACCATCATTTGAAACCACTGATCTAATGCAGGACCTGAAGAATCCCAGGTCTTAATACTAAATTATGGACATCGCAATCATCCTCATTTTCTGCCTGGGTTTCATAGGCATTGCCCTGGAGCATTACATCCGGGTCAACAAGGCCGCAACGGCGCTGCTGACCGGCGTGCTTTGTTGGACCTTGCTTGTGCTGGATGAGGGGATCCATTCCAATGTTACCGGTGAACTGACCGAACACATGGGAGACATCTCTTCCATTCTGTTTTTTTTGCTGGGAGCGATGACCATCGTAGAGTTGATCGATGCCCATGATGGTTTTGACATCATACAACGATGGATCAGAACAAACGATATTCGAACCTTGATGTGGATTGTTTCAGGGGTCACATTCCTTTTATCAGCTGTACTCGACAATTTGACTACCACAATTGTGATGGTATCACTTGTTCGTAAACTGATACCCACAGACCGGGAGAAACTTTTTTTCACCGGCTTGATCGTTATCGCTGCTAATGCTGGCGGAGCCTGGTCTCCTATCGGTGATGTCACCACCACCATGCTATGGGTAGGAGGACAAATAACCACTTCAGGTATCATTTACAATGTATTGGTTCCGAGCATTTTAAATATCCTAATTCCATTGATCGGAATGAGCTTTGTTTTGAAAGGTCGAATTTCGCCGATCGCAGCGGACATACCATCAGTTATCATAGATGCGTCTAAGAAAGGGGATGGTTTGCGTGTTTTGGTTATAGGAGTCCTCACCCTTTTGATGGTTCCAGTCTTCAAGCAGGTCACCCATCTTCCCCCCTTTATGGGCATGC
>CAJBZC010000081.1 GCA_903959965.1 uncultured bacterium | reverse complement strand
GAAACTGCCGGGACCGGCATCGTTCAGGTTGGACACGATCATGACCTGCCCGCCACGTCCGCCGGTCGTGAACTTGCCGAATCCTTCAGCACCTGGAAAAGCGACGGGTTGCGTCTTGCCAAACAATGTCAGACCAAATGTAAAAATGACGATGCCCCAGACCCGCAGGTGCAAGAGTTTGACACTAAGACTTGATCGACAGGATTTATTGCTCATGTTCGTTGAGTAAGGGGTGATTGGGATGTTCTGTAATAATACTGCATTCATCGCCTTCCACCCCGACCGGTCAACTACAATTTACGCAAACGTTCCCAAGCAGCTGGCCGGACTGTCCGACATTCCGGATCTCCCGACCGTCATCAATATCCTTGTAAATCCGCATAAAAAATCGTAAATTCTATCAAAATGACCGTTGCACAAAAGGTTGCATCCGAAGGCGGGATGGGATAAACATCCCGAAACAACAACCTGGCGGATGGGATCCACCAGATAGTCAACTACATGTATGTATGATAAATAAATATAAAATGGCGATGATGATCCAGGCATGGTAAATATCATCCGGATCATATGCCCAACAACCTGTTACAAATCTGCAGATGATTGAAGACGGGATCGTACGTGATATGTCCGGGAAACGCAGGATCTCCCTCGTGTTCACGGGAGATGAATGGTTCGAAGGATATGAAACCGTGCTGCAACATCTGAAAAAGAAACGGGTCAGTGCAGGCTTCTTCCTTACTGGCAAATTATACCGAAACCCGGCGGCGCATGATCTGATCCGGAGAGCCCGGAAGTCTGGACATTACCTGGGACCACATTCCGATATGCATCTGCTATACAATGACTGGGCGCGAAGAGACAGCCTGCTGGTTACCCGTGACTCCATGCAACGGGATCTCCAACAAAATATAATGGCCATGAGAGCATTGGGCGTTGATCATCACCGGAAACTGTTCATTCCACCCTATGAATGGTGGAATCAAACGGTGGCGGGATGGTGTCTGGAAATGGGATGGAAGGTCATCAGTTTCACGCCCGGCACGTTCACCAATGCGGATTACACGACACTGGACATGGGAACGGCCTATCGGAGTTCGGATACGCTGTTACAGAGGTTGTTGCGCAAGGAGTCATCGGAGGGGCTGAACGGCGCGATCCTGCTGATCCATATCGGAACGGATCCACGCAGGACGGATAAATTGTACGATCGATTGCCGGAGTTGATCCTTGCGCTAAAAGATCGCGGCTATCGGTTTGTGAGGATCGACCGGATGATCAGGTATTAATTGTACAGAAAAGGGGCAAAAGATCAGATCTTTCGCCCCTTTTTTATTGAATCAAGGAATAAGTATCAATATCCGGGGTTCTGCCGCAGATATCCGGGGAGGTTGGATGCGCCGTCGATGGCAGTCTGCGGGATGGGGAACACTCGCTTGTTGCGATCTGTGCTGTTCTTTTCGGTCCATGTACCTTCGAATTTTCCGAAGCGAACCATATCTGTCCTGCGTTGCATCTCCCAGTAAAGTTCGAATCCACGCTCACGGAACAGCAGATCCAGCGTCAACGACGTCAGCGCCGGCGCCTTGATGGTACCATTCGCGCGGGTAGTCCGAAGGGCGTTGACATCGGCCAGGGCACCAGCCGCATCGCCTTTTCTCAATTTAGCTTCCGCACGTATCAGATATACATCACCCAGCCGAACGATGGGGATATCGACGGCACCGAAGTTCCGGCCACTTTGAGAGGTCTGGCTGAATTCGTATTTCAATACCCGGAAACCGGTGGCATAATCACTGCCTGTTGTTGTGAAATCACAAAGTTCCGTGTGGACTACCGGAGTGGTGGGGCGATTGCGTGTATTGTTAAACAATTTGCCCACTTTGAATTTGCCATCAGGGCATTTCTGGAAAACACCTGCAACACGGATCAAACCGTACTGCTGCCCGCGGAGAATTCCGCGATCCAATCGGTAGTTGGCGGCATCGTAGCAAGCCTCCTGGGTCACCGGATCAACAAACACATTCTTCTTATGGAAACGCGGATCTGCATCGGCGGGATCCGCCGGAGCGTAAGCGTTCACCCAAGTGCGATAGAAGTCGGAAGTAATGCCGGGACCATCGGTTCCATTTGCCCCGGTAAAAGCCGGAAGCGGGAACTGGTCGCCCGACAGTGAGAAGTAAGACAGGCGATTATGGCCGTTCAGATCCGGACGCTGGTCGACGGCAAAGATCAACTCCTTGTTGGTGTTGTTGTTGTCGTTGAAGATGGCGAAATAATCCGCCGACAATGCATACTGACCGGCATTAATGATGCGGTTTGTATAGTCTATCACCTTGTCCATGTCATCCGGACGGAAAGTGAAACTCGCAGCATAACGATCACGATACACGGCTG
>CAJBZC010000080.1 GCA_903959965.1 uncultured bacterium | reverse complement strand
TTTAGGACCTGTTCCGGCTCGATGGACGTCATGCATTCATAGGTTCCCTTGTAGCATGGCTTATTGCCAAAGACGGAACATGGCCGACAGTCGAGATCTGACTGAATGACATTGACCAGATCCTGTCCCCATCCCAGGAAACCGGCATAGGGATGTGTGGCACCCCAGACGGATACGACCGGAACGCCGAACATCGAAGCCAGGTGCATATTGGCGGAATCCATGCTCACCATCAGATCAAGTCCGGAGATGATGTGTAGCTCTTCCGTCAGTGAGTACTTCCCAGCCAGACAATGCAAGCCCGGAATGTCATTCGCCCACCCGGAAAGGATCCCGACCTCCGACTTACCGCCTCCAAATAAATAAATATCAATATCGCCACGATTTGACAGGGACTCCACGACCCGTCGCATACGCTCCGCCTGCCAGGACTTGCCCGGGTGTTTTGCGAAAGGCGCGATGCCAACGCGCTTGCGACCGACCAACTTCGGATCACCATAAGCTGGGTCACCTACCTTAGAAGTCAACCCCCGATCAAGATCCACCGGAAAACCTAGTTGCTTGAATACCCCGGCATACCTGGAGAACGTGGAAGGCAGCGGAACCATGCGCTTGTTTGTACGCCTTGTCATCGCCTGTTTCTCACGTCGCCCCTTGTCAATGACCGACACGGGAATACCTTTCAGACGGAACAGGCTGTCGAGCATGCCACTGCGCAGCACCTGATGCAGGTCTGCCACCCCATCGAAAGGCCCGACAAGCTGCAGCTCTTTGAATAGTTTCCAAATACCCGTAAAACCGCGATGGCCACCCTTTAGGTCTGCCGGAAAAAACCTCAACCGATCGATCCCTTCAAAGAGGGGAGCGAATGCTGCTTGAGAAACAAAGGTCAATCTCAGTTCGGGATAATCTTCCAGCAACCGGCGCAGCACGGGCACACACATGGCCACATCCCCCATGGCAGAAAATCGGATCACGAGGATATGGCGGCCGGCTGCCAATGGATTCAATTTTTGGAACGATAAAGGACCGGATTGAGGCTTTCGTCGTTGTACATCTTCATCTGCTTGTAGAGGCGCATGCGCTTGCGACCAACCGAAATGTCCTCCAGCAGTGTATCGATGGAACCGCTTAGATCGCTGCGCTGCAGCAGCAGGATGTCCAGCTTGCGCTGACAGGCTGTGCGGTGGGCATCAATAGCATCTGCCCGGAGGGTCTCCTGCCGCATGTGGTAGATCTTGAGGGCGAGGATGGAGAGCCGGTCGATGGCCCAGGCAGGTGTTTCGGTATTCAACGGCGCATCCTGTGGTGCAGGCGAGGAGATCTGATGCAACAGGAAAGCATCGATGTCCTCGACAACGTCGGTCCGGTGCTGATTGGATCGATCTATGCGTCGTTTGATCAACAGGGCCGAGGCGGGATCGATGGCAGGATCCCGGATGATGTCTTCCAGATGCCACTGAACAGTATCGATCCAATTCTTCAGATAGAGCAAGGCTTCGAGACTGTCTTCCGGAAATGGGTTCGCCATGGGTGCATCCACGTCATCCGATCGGTGATAATCCTCAATACTTCGCTCGAAAACAGAAAGAAAAAGTGATGCGTTCATGGACGGCTGGGTATGCGTTGTCGGCAAAGTTAACATCCGCCGGGCATCATACACCCGGAATCCAATGAAACCGTTTCCTCAGGGAAACATCTCCTCCGTCTCCACGTAATTCAAATCCTTGTGGAAGGTCTCTTCCGTGAACCAGGCTGCCGTGACGGCGATCAGCATCACGAGGGTTCCGGTAACAGCTGCACTTTGAAGGATGGTCCATCCCATGGATCCCTGGAATACTTTCAGGAAGAGATAGTTGATCAGCGGCAGGGCTCCGCGCACCATATTGGGGATGGTCGTGGCGGCCGTCGCGCGCAGGTTGGTACCGAACTGTTCAGCGCCCATGGTCACAAAGATCGCCCAGAAGCCGGTGCTGAAGCCGAGCATGCCACAGGCCAGGTACATCCGGGTATCGCTGTCATTGGCGCCGGAAAAATAGAAAAGCATGGATACAATGCTAAGTCCGTAGAAGAGAAAGAGCGCTTTCTTTCGGCTTCCGAAGAACTGACTGACGAATCCGATGAGGATATCGCCAACGGCGATGCCGACATATCCGAACATGATAGAGCGACCGGAGTCGATGGCATTTGCCCCATAGAGTGCCTGGGCAAACTTATCACTGTAATTTACCAGGATGCCAATCACAAACCAGGTGGGCAGGCCGATCATGATGGCCAATACATATTTCCGGAAACGCTTCGCATTGTTGAAGAACATGAAAAAGTTGCCCTGAGACACCTTCTTATCCTTGATGGCATGAAACATGCCGCTCTCCGCCACACTGATCCGGAGCAGGAGCAGCATGATGCCCAGCCCCCCGCCGATCTTGTAACACAGACGCCATCCGCCCTCGATGACGCCTTCGAAACCCAGGATGTTGTACGGAAGGCTCCAGCCCTGAGTGGCCTGAAAGATGAAATAGGCGAAAACGGCGCCGAAGAGTCCCACGCCCGCAACAAGGGAGGTTCCAATGCCTCTTTTCTCTTTCGGCAACAGTTCGCTCACCAGGGTTATGCCTGCGCCAAGCTCACCTGCCAGTCCGACGCCCGCTGCGAATCTAGCCCAGGCATATTGATCGACCGTCTGTACGTATCCCGTCAGAAAATTAGCAACAGAATAAAGCATGATGGAGCCGAACAAGACACTAAGCCGGCCCTTTTTATCGCCCATGATGCCCCATACAACGCCTCCGATCAAGAGGCCGACCATCTGCAGATCGATGATCTTGGCACTGGCCGCGATCATTCCTGCATCTGTCACCCCAATGTCCACCAGGCTGGGCTTTCGGACGATGGTGAACAGCAGGAGGTCGTAGATGTCGACGAAATAACCAAGTGCGGCTACGATGACGGCCACATTGAGGATGGAGTTATTTTCCTTTCTCATAAGACGAGGGGTTTCGACTCGACTCCGGGCATCATTTGCGACCGGGACGTAATAGTTTGATGATCACCGGCGCGGTGGTCACCAGGATGATAATAATGACAATGACTTCCAGGTGTTCCTTGATATCGAATTGGTATCTGTCCAGGAAAAACTTGTAGAGATAATGTCCGGCAAAGAGCATAGACAATGCCCAGGCTACACACCCGATGACGTTATATACCATGAACTTTTTTCGATCCATCTGGACGATGCCCGCAACGATGGGGGCGAAAGTGCGGATTAACGGGAGGAAGCGGGCGAAGACAATGGCACCGCCACCGTGCTTTTCATAGAATTCCTTCGCGGCAAACAGATGTTTTTTCTTGAAGAAGAAAGTGTCCTCGCGTTTGAAAAGATAAGGCCCACTTTGGCGACCGAACCAGTATCCAACGATATTGCCCAAAATACCGGCGATGATAACCAGACCAGATACTATCAGCAGGTTGACTAAATCATGCTGAGTCTCGAAGACTTCACGTGCCAGCTCACTGCTGTAGATACCAGCCACAAAAAGCAGTGAATCTCCGGGCAGAAAAAATCCGGCGAATAGCCCGGTTTCAGCGAATACAATGAATAGAAAAACCCAGATCCCTCCGTGCTGAATGTAAAACTCGGGATTGAGCAGGTCTGTCCACACAAATTGTAAAAGTTCAAACATGTTGTTTTCGGTTTTCTGTTCTCACAGGTTCTTTATCCTCAGTAAAAAAATCAGGACTGGATCGGTTCTGTCAGTTCGTTTTCCCATTTGCTCACTGCTGCCGTGGAGAGTGCATTTCCGATGACATTGGTCATCGAACGGAACATATCGCAGAAATGATCGATCGGCAGGATCAGGGCGATACCTTCCGGCGGGATATTAAACATCGCGCAGGTAGCGGTGACCACCACCAGGGATGCCCTCGGCACTCCGGCGATCCCCTTGCTGGTCAGCATGAGTACGAGCAGCATGGTCAGTTGTTCGCCAAGGGATAAAGGTACATTATACACCTGGGCGATGAAGATGCTCGCGAAGGTCATGTACATCATGCTGCCATCCAGGTTGAAACTGTATCCCAGGGGGAGGGTAAAGGAGACAATCTTTTTGTTACAACCAAAGCGTTCCAGTTCTTCCACGAGCTTGGGGAAGACGGCCTCGCTGCTGGTCGTACTGAAGGCGATGGCCAGGGGACTAAGGATCCGGCGGGTGAGATCAGTGAGCCGGCTGCCCAGGATCAGATACCCAACCAGGTAAAGCAGGATCCAAAGGGAGAGGATGCCCAGCAGAAAGGCACCGAAATATTTCAGGTAAAGTACGGCGATACTCTCCACGCCGCGGGTAGCCACAACGGCTGTGATGGCACCGAAAACACCCAGGGGGGCGAAGTTCATCACATATCCCACCATGCGCAGGATGATGTGTGAGAATGTATCGAGTGCCTTGACCAATGGCTGGGCGGGGGCACCCACTGCTGCTGCTGCCACACCGAAGAAGATCGAAAAGATGACGATCTGGAGGATCTCATTCGTCGCCATGGCCTCGAAGATGCTGCGCGGGAAGAGATGGTTGACAAAATCGACAATATTGAAGGTCTTGGTTTTGCTCATGACATCCTGCGCGCCGGCTACATCCATGGATGCGCGCTCGAAGCC
>CAJBZC010000079.1 GCA_903959965.1 uncultured bacterium | reverse complement strand
TCAGTCCTGCAGGAATCATTCTGGGATCTTCACATGCATTCTTTGGTATCAATACAAAGTATATTGATGGAGAATGGTATAACCTTTCATCTATAAGTCAAAGCATAGGAGAGGACCGAAGAATCATAGAATATGTTGATTCATTGAAAATGAATATTAGAAATATTATCGTACCAATCAGTTATTTCACAAACTTTTACAATCTGTTTGAGAATGAAGTTTATGGTGAAAGAATCAGGACCTTTGACTATCACTATGCATATGGTTTCGATTATTCGGGAAAGACAGATATAGTATCCGGATTTTACTTATTGACATCTATATCACAATTTATTTGGAAAAAGGATGACAGACATAAGTTAGATGATCATGGAAACCTCTTGAGGAAATGTGTCGATTCTATTGGGACATTCGAGGACATTGACAAGATTTTCAAGAGTCATGCGTTCAAATCAGACTTTTCAAGGATTCATCCCGAATTGAATCGTATCATCAAATTTTGTAATGACAGGAACATTGGTTTGATATTCCTGGTGATGCCTTTTACCCGTGAATACAACAATCGTCTCGAGCAAACGAAATTCAATGAATTTATTAGTCGCATGAAAAATAGTTTTAGATCTAATAATATTCGTTTTTTTGATGAAAGACGTTTTTTCAGTCATGATTCGGAACACATCATGTTTCAAGACCCAGACCACCTCTCTGCATGTGGCCAGGAAATCTTTTCAAAGCATCTGAATTTGCTCATCAATAACGCTTTTGAAGTTCCGATCAAATGATTGTTACCAAGTCATCGAATCCAAAGCTTTATGCGTCGCGTGGCTGGGTGTTTAAACAAGATTATCCCATACATCTTTTCCTGGCTGCTATGTGCATGATCTTGCTATCCTGCAATACCATGCGAATGACAGAGTCATTGAAAAATGACAGTCTTCCAGAAACCGGATCAGTATTCTATCACCGGGCGGCGACCTATGACTGGAAACACCGTGACTCCCTGGCCCTGCTCATGCTTGAAGCCGGACAGATTCCCGGCAGATTCCGAAAGATGGTGGCAGTAATCAGCCACATGACCGACTCCAATGGTAAGCGGTGGAAAGCCAAATTGTATGTGACCAAAGATTATTTCATGGTGGGTACGCGTCGCGATTTCGCCCGAGTGCCCATCACACCCATGGCGGCGCAGAAGATTGCCGACCAAACCCACACGGCTCTACCGACCCGAAAGATGGTGGACCTGATCCATCTTCAAGCCCGGGTGCGGCTCGACCCTGTGCCGCTCTACGCACATCGCGACAGCACGGTGATCATGCGGCATCACGACCTCATCATTGAAGGACAGCGGAAAGGGAAACACGGATTGATCAGCGGCATCAAGAAGGATGTGGTCCTAAGCAGCAGCGATGCGTGGAAAGGCCGAACCAACCGCGTAGCCATCTATGGATGGCACAAATCAGACGGGAAACCCATACAGCCGCTTTACACAGGACATGTCGACTGGTATGTAGATTACAGCCATGGGATCAGGCTGATAGACCGGAAGGTCAGTGTCAACGGACGACGAATGGATTATCTCGAACTACTGAATCACCCCGTACTCAGGAAACTGGTCACAGATGAGCCGGGGGATATGCTGTTGCGTTACTAAATGCATTGATTCAATTCCACTGGATTGCAAAATAAAGGGCAGGACGCTTGCCGATGTTTGTGATGTTATGCGGAAGCATCGATGCCACCCAGGCCGTTTGGCCGGTCACGATCCGATGAGGCTTAGATCCTAATATCATTTCTCCTTCACCATCGATCATCAGGATGATCTCCTCATTCTGATGCGTGTGCGGCGGATGACTGCTCAATCCCGGATTCAACTGGGTGATATGGATGTCGAACCGCTGCATGGTAACGGTCTTCCGGTCGAAAAGCTGACGCACACCACCTCTCTCGTGCGCCCGGAACGTCATATCAAACCAGTCCATCATGAATGAAGGACCGGCATTTTTCCCTCTTGACTCATCCCGATCTGATGCAGTCATTCTCATCTCATAGATCTCTACGTCATCCTTGCGGGGATTGCGAAATGCAACCTCGTCACCGGGCAGCACAAACACCACCGATCCCTTGTCGAGCCGGCGGGTTGCGCCGTTGAGCATGACATCTACGGGGCCATATTTGATGATGAAAAACAATTCCGGTCCATTGGATGCAGATTGAAAAACCCTGCGTTTTCCTCCGCGTATGGTATGGCCGGATAATTGCTGGCTTGAAAGCACCGCACCGGAGCCATTGAGTATGGTACCGCTAGGATTCCAGTCATACACCGCAGTTTCAACCAGGCTCTGCGAGAAAGATACCTGAAAACAGGTAATAAATACAAACAGACCGATGAGTGATTTCATATTTATTTTTTATCTATAACATTAAGACTTATCTACCCCCAATCCTGCATTACCAACCAAATGCATTAACCCGTCCCGCAGCACAAATCCCCCGCGAAACAGATCCTCAGCCAGATCGAAACTGCCATCAAGATCCAGAAACTCCGTGTTCGGACAACTATAGGCCACATGCAAAGCTGCCGCGATGCTGACGACACTCTCGTCGTTGCAACCCCAGAAGAGACGAATACCTGAAGGCTCCGCCACTTTAGCGATCTCGCGGGCCGCCATTATCCCGCCACACTTCATCAGTTTAATGTTGAAGATGCCGAAGACCGGATCACCAGCCGATAACGCTTTCGCCGCATCGACATCTTTGAGTGATTCATCGGCGGCCAATAGATGTCTGACATCCGATGGCAATGCGCGCAAGTCTTCCTCCGAATCCGTCGGCAACGGCTGTTCGATGACTTCCATCGGAACCGATAGAGTTTTCCGAAGAAATGTCTGAAAGGAATGGATGTCATATCCCTGATTCATATCCACCCGAAGAACCGCCCGCGGACCAAATTGCTCCTGCAGCCTGATCATCCGTTCGATGTCCTCCTCAGGATCCCGACCCAGTTTCACCTTGAGATGTCTGAACCCGGATGCAAGATAGGCTTCAGCTTCGGCCAGGGTCTCCCGCACATCCATCACCCCGATCGTGACGGATGTGGGCAATGGCCCGGAACACCGGCCATACAAGGCGGTTACAGGCACACCCCGCCATCTCGCGAAGGCATCATGCAGGGCGATATCCAACGCCGCAGCCGTACCCGGCCTGTCTGGAAACTGCAGACGGATCATTCGGATCAGTTCCTCAAAATCCCGGATATCGCGGCCCTTCAGCACCATGACTTCCTCGGAACATAGGTTCATAAATGTCATCTCGGCCGTCTCTCCCACCACTTCAGCAGCAGGACTCCCCGAGCCGTAACCGATGATGCCATTCTCCAGCTCGATCTCCAGGAATGTCAGGTCGACATGATCGAAATCTCCCCCGGCGATGGCATATGGTTTCTTCAGGGGGATGCTGCGCAACGAGGGACGAATATCGCGGATCTTCATGTCTATGGAAATCAGGCTTTCGACTGACTGTCGGTGATCAATGATTTCAGATCCGGGATCAGCCTGTCCACGCCCTCCTGCAAGGGCAATAACACCGGTCTTCCGAGCAGCTGCTCGTATCGCTGACGCAGGGTTTTCGCTTCTTCAGGCGTACAACCTTCGGTATGCATCCCCACCGCGATGACCTTCGTTCCATATGCCTCGATCAGTTTGATCTCTGACAGGACATCCGGGATCTCTCCCCACTTGGGATTGTGATCCCAGTATTTGCGCTTCGGAGAAAACATCAGCACCGCATGACGAGCACCGCCCGATAACAGGAGTTCCGGTCCACAAGGCCCGCTTGGGTTTCGAAGACCTGATTGACCCTCCAGAAAGATGATCTCCGGATTGGCCTCGCGCCAGCACTGCAGGATGGCATGCTCCAGCTCCCCTGTAACGAAATCATTCAGCGTCGCATCGAAGATAAAACCATACTTGCCGCCCTGCATCCAACCCGTCTGTCCTGTGAAGATCATCTCCGCACGCAGACCGCTCGCTTCACAGGCCTGACGCAGCAGACGAGCAGTTGTGCGTTTGCCCATCGCACAATCCATCCCAATGACGGCCACCACCGGAACATCCACCTTCTTGATATCACCCGTCCAGAAATGAAGCTCTTCACGGGTCTTGGGCTTCCGTACATCTATGATTTCGGCCTGGTAGAGATTTGCCAGAGAAACGATATCTTGCTTGTCGCTCAGGAATTCGTGCAGTCCGTTAACGATCGACAGGCCGGCGCGAAGGGCCAGCCGGATCACTTCCAGCATGTCAGACGGCAACTTGCCACCGACCGTCGCCACACCGATCACCAAATATCGCAGGCCCCAGACTCCCGCCAAAGCGTCGTCAAGATTGGCAAACATGGGAATGTCGCGATACTTTCCATCCAGCAGGACACCGGCGTCACGACCGGCCGTCTCCGGACCGTCAATGACGCCCAGCACTTCAAAACGTTCACTGCCACGGATGAGCCCGTGCGCTGTCTTTGCATCATCCTTTCGGAATAACCCATTGGTGAGTACAATTGCTGGCGACTTCATGGATATCGTAGGTTTTGGATTTAAATCGATTCAATGCTTTTTTAGGACGGATACCGGACGGGTGACCAATCTGCCGGAACGAATTCCTGTGGACCTGCCAGCGTCATACACTCGTTTTCCGTTGACCCATACACTGATGATGCCGTCGGACAATGCATGGCTGTCTTCCAACGTCGCTCGGTCGATGACGCGATCCGGATCGAATAAGACAAGATCTGCCAGGTAACCCGGACGAATGAGGCCACGATCCCGGATGCCCAGGTGCCGTGCCGTGAGACCCGTCATCTTATGAACGGCTGTTTCCAGGCTCATCAATCTGCTCTCCCGAACCTGTCGGCCGAGGACCCTCGTGAACGCTCCGAAACCACGGGGGTGGCGTCCGGCATTTCCGTCCGAACAGATATTTGTGTACGGCCATGCCAGGAAAGCGGCTACATCCCCGGCCGTCATAGACTTTCCGGCGATCGCTTCCACCCCATCCGCATCCGGATGGGTTCGCTCATATTCCTCCGCCCGTGCCACCAGATGCAACAGGGTCTGCGCAGGAGTCTCCCGACGCATTCGGGCGATCTCCCCCAGCATGCGGCCCTCCCAGGCAGGTTCAGGCAGGTATCTCACCAGCATCGAACTATCCGGATCGCACAGCTTTTCGACGGCCAGTCGGGCACTGGCAGTATCCGAATACCTGCGATCAGGAAACAATACCCGCAGGGTGGAGTTCCAGAAAGTGTAAGGATAGGCATCCGCCGTGATATCGATCCCCTCGGCACGAGCCCGCTCCAACCGGGCGATGACCCGGGGCGCCTGGCCCCAGTCATCACGGGCCGCCAGTTTGATATGGGATATCTTGACAGGCATCCCCGTAAGTCGACCGATCTCGATGATCTCTTCCACGGCCTCATCCATCTTCAGATCCTCACTTCGGATATGGCTGATATATCGTCCGCCAAATTCCGCGGCTACCCGGGCAAGTGACACCACTTCCGAACGGCTGCTGTAAAAGGCGCCTTCGTATTCAAGTCCGGTGGAAAGCCCCAGCGAACCACGGGTCATCTCCTTCGACAACATCGTCCGCATCTTCGCGAGTTCGACATCCGTCGCCGGCCGGTTCAAGTCATCATCGCCCATGACCTCCGACCGAAGCATCGTATGACCGGTGTAACTGGCAATATTGACAGCGAAACGTGCCCTGGAAAACAGCGCGCGCAGAGAATCCATCGGAAGGCCGTCGCCGTCCTGACCAATGACGATGGTGGTGATGCCCTGGCTTGCTGTGGCCAGCGCATCCGGATTCCGGCGGAGGTATCCGAGGTGATGGGAATGCGAGTCGATGAATCCAGGAGCCAATACCTGCCCGCGACCATCCATGATACTGTCGCCCGGCATGACTTTCAACGCACCCACGGCGATGATCCTGTCTCCCCGAAGCCTCACTGAGGCGATCCTCGCCGGTGTACCAGTCCCATCGATCAGCCGGATGTTGGTGATGAGAATGTCCTTCGCCCAGGAGACGCCGGATATGCATGTAAAGCATAATATGATCACAAAACGCGCATACATCTGCAGAAAATTGATGAACTTAATGCTTAAACATCATACAAGCTAACAATTTTGCAAGACTTACGCGCGAAACCCGCCAGTTGGTAATCGTTCCTCAAAAGGACTGACGAAAAATATCCCGTGCTTACAGAAGGAAATAGCTTGTACAATATATCTAACGTTCATGACTGAAAAAATCATACACGCGAGACTGATCCTAAGCGTTTTCTCTCTGATCGCCCTGTTTGCTTGCAGAAAGGAAAATAAAGGAGATACGGGTAGCCTGACAGCCGCCGATTCTGCGAAATACAATCCGGATTGGACCTTCACCAGCCATGGCAACGCCTATCAGGATTACCAGCGCGTTTTCCCGCAGCAGTCGGTCAATACCATTGAAATCACCCTGACCGCAGCCCAGTGGACATCGATCAGGGCCAACGTTAAAACCATCGTCGGATCAGACTTCGGCGTAGCCGGCGGAGGCCCTCCCCCGGCAACCAATGCCACTGAACCCGACTACGTGGATGTCAGCCTGACATTCAACGGAAAAACCTGGAAGAATGTCGGATTCAGGCTGAAGGGAAATTCCACGCTGCGGACGGCCTGGCAGACGGGCAACTACAAACTGCCCTTTCGGCTGAATTTTGACGAGTTCGAAGACAAGTATCCGGCCATCACCGATCAGCATTTCTTCGGTTTCGAAGAGATGAGCTTCTCTCCCGGGGCGAAGGATCCCTCTCTGATCCGGGAAAAAGCCGCCTCCGACATCTTCAGAATAGCCGGAATTCCCTGCGCGCAAACAGCCTTCTACCGGGTTTCCATCGATTTTGGCAGCGGCCTGCGCTATTGCGGCGTCTATACCGGGATCGAACTCCCCGACGATAACATGATCAAGCAACAATTCGGTGAGGAAAAAGGAAACATCTACAAGCCTGAATCGAATCTGACGAGTTTCAACATCAGTCTTTTTGAAAAAAAGAATAATGAGACAACAACCGATTACTCGGACGTCCAGCAACTGGTTTCCATCCTCAACAGCCCGACCCGCACCTCCGCACCTGCCCAATGGCGAACACAGCTGGAGGCCGTCTTCAACGTCGATCACTTCCTGAAATACCTGGCCATCAATAATGGCATGGTGAACTGGGATAGTTACGGCGTGATGGCCCATAACTTCTACCTCTACAACCATTCCGTAAAGAAACTGACCTGGATCCCATGGGATCACAATGAGGCACTGAATGGCAGTCCGGGCATCATCGGAACTACCGGGGGAGGCGGACCGCCAGGCAGATCCGGCCTCTCGCTGAGCATGAATGAAGT
>CAJBZC010000078.1 GCA_903959965.1 uncultured bacterium | reverse complement strand
TCCATCAACGGAGGTTCCGACAAGACCACCTACCTGCTGTCGGTTGGTTATCTCAACAACCAGGGTACCATCGAGAATACCTGGAGCCAGCGCTTCCAGTTTCGTTCGAACCTGGAATCCCGTGTCAACAAATACCTGACGGTGGGAACGCAGAGCTTTGCGATGTTCCAGAACGATGCCATGGGTAACGTCACCGATGCCTTCAACTTCCTGCGTCAGACGACACCCGGCATCGTACCTAAGTATCAGGGAAGGTTTGGCTATGCTCAGACTTCCGAAGAAAATCAGCAGGCCAACAACGTGTTCTCCTTCCTGAACAACCGTCTCGGTAAGGATCAAACGTCGAGATTCAATACCACGCTCTACGCTACGCTGAACATCATCAAGGGGCTGAGCTTTGAGACCCGCGCCAACTACCAGATGCGTCAGAATGAATCGCGTAGCCGGAATAACCCTGCTGCCTCAGAGCGCTGGAATTTTGCCACCAACACGCAGATGTCGTTCCCCCAGATCCCGGCGAACCTTTCTTCCAGCTATGGTTATGATAAAAACTATCAGATCACGATCGATAACGTTTTGCGTTATACGACGACCATCGGCCGGGATCATGATCTCTCCGCCTTTGTGGGATACAACCAGCTTTACTACAACTATTATAACCTCTCTGCCTCCAAGCAGGGCCTGATCGATTATGATCTGTATGTACCGAGTACGGTGCTGAATCCGACCAATACGACGGGTTCTGAGAATGACTGGGCCATCCGTTCGCTTTTCGGCCGCGTGAACTATGCCTTCAAAGGCAAATATCTGCTGGAAGGAAACCTGCGTTATGATGGTGTTTCACGTTTCTCACCATCTACTCGCTTTGGTTACTTCCCTTCGGCTTCTGCCGGTTGGAGGATCTCCGACGAGAAGTTCATGCAGTCTGTCAAATGGATCAACAACCTGAAACTTCGTGCTTCATGGGGTGAACTGGGTGCCTATGCCTCCGGTAACTACGATTGGCAGGCGACCTATTCGACCAACCTTTATTCCTTCAATAACGTACAGGCTTCCGGTTTGGCCATTGGAAGATATGCCAACCCTGATCTGCGTTGGGAAGCGACCAATATCAAGAACATTGGTTTTGATGCGTCGTTTTTTGGAAATAAGCTGAATGTTGAATTCGATGTGTTCCGTCGGAATACCAACGGTATCCTGTCATCCATCACCATTCCCATCACGGCGGGTACGGCATCCGCTCCCACGGTCAACCTGGCTGCTGTACAGAACCAGGGCTTTGACCTGACTGTGGGCACACGCGGCACGGTGGCCGGCATCCGTTACAACATCAATGGTAACTTTGCCTATACCCAGAACAAGGTGACCCAATTCCGTGGAAAGCTGGTGGAGGGCTACGTTACAGATGCTACCGGTGCCAAAGTGTATCAGTCAAATCTGAGTGCGGTATACAATTCCGGCGCGCTGGAAGACAAGCAGATCAATGAGCATTATATCTACAAGATCTATCGCGGCAACGGCAGTTATTTCAACGCCGATGGCACCGTCAATATCGCCGGCGGTCCTAAGGATGGGATGCTGCGCACGGCTGACGATCTGAAATGGGCACAGGCCATGCTGGCTGCCGGTTACAAGCTGCGTCCGGGTAACTCCATTCGCAAGGATGCCATCTGGTATGGTGACCTGCTCTACGCCGATCTGAACGGTGATGGTGATTACGGTAACTCATTCGACCGTGAATTCACCGGTACTTCGGGCTTACCGAAATTCATCTTCGGTTTGTCTGGCGACCTGACCTGGAAGCAGTTTGATATCTCTTTCATCTTCTCCGGTGCAGCCGGGCATCAGCTCCAGTTTGTGAATGTCAACGGATTCAATGGTTCTTCAGTCGTATGGGGTAACCATGTAAGTGCAGATGTGGCTGCGGATCGCTATTTCTTTAACGACGCGGATCCTAACGATCCGAAGAACAACCTGAGCGGAAAGTACACACGCCTCAAGGTGGCTGATGGTCAGAATACCGTCGCCTCCGACTGGTGGTTGTATGATGCCACCTGGGTGAAGCTTCGCAATCTGCAATTGGGCTACAATCTCCCGGCCTCGATTGCTAAAAAGGCGCTCATCCAGCGTGCTCGTATATTCTTCAGTGGTGAGAACCTGTTCATGATCACGCCTTTCCCGGGTCTGGATCCGGAAATGGGCACCGGATTCACTTATCCGACGATGAAGCAGTATGCTCTGGGTCTGAACGTCACTTTCTAAGCCTCTAAAAAGATTACACTCATGAAACGAATCATCATATCCCTTTCCCTGATCTCCCTGGTGCTGGGCGGCTGCAAGAAGGACCTGTTGGACACGACGCCTTACGACCAGCTCAGCAGTGAAAACATGTGGTCTACCGATAACCTAACGGTATTGGGCGTAAACGCTATATATAGTGCGATGCGTCTTGGCCAGAACACCGGTTCCGCATCCGGCGTGGAATTGTATCAATACGACCGATTTGCTGTAACCGGGATGCAGCGTGACGGTACGGACGCCATGCTCTTGGGTACCATCACTCCTGGCAACGCTCTATTCAGTACCAACTGGCGCAACTTCTACGAAGGTGTCATCCGTGCCAATGACGCCATCGCCAACATCCCGAAAAAATCTCCTTCTCCGGATGCCAAGAAGGCCCGGTTGATCGCAGAATCCAAGTTGCTGCGCGCCTATTTTTATTACAGGCTGAACCAGGTTTGGAAGGGTGTACCTATCTATCTGGAGCCATTCCTTTATACCGAGGCCACCAAGCCCCGTTCTACGGAACAGCAGGTATGGGATCAGGTCATCAAGGATCTGACGGAAGCCATCAATGAAACCAACCTGCCCAATAGGTATGCGAAGGGTAACATCGATTACGGACGTGTGACCAAGGGAACGGCCTATGCGCTTCGTGGAAAGGCGTATCTCTACATGAACAAATGGGCGGAAGCGGCTGCCGACTTCGCGCAAGTGATGGCGGCTGGCTACAGGCTGCATCCCGATTTCCGCACCCTGTTCAAAGAGGCGAACGAACAGTCGGATGAGATGATCTTCAGCATCCAAAACACCGGCATTGTGAACCTGGGATCCACTACGCAGTTCTTCTGCGGCACCCGTTCATCCTTCGGTTCCTGCTGGAACACCTACCTGGTTTCTCCCAACGGTGTTGACTTGTTCGAGAATACAGATGGTAGCAAATTCGACTGGGATAAAGTTATTCCCGGCTTTAAGGCCATGAACACCCGTGCCCGCCAGGTCTATTTCCTTCGGGATAACATGACTACAGCGGAACGCACAGCTCGTCAAAACCTGGGTGCAGATATGACCAAGTACTTGCCGACCGGTAACGAAGCGCGTATCAAGGCAGCTTTTGAAAACCGTGATCCTCGTTTGGCGGCATCTGTGATCACTCCGTATTCTACATATAACGGATTGTTCAGTAATGTGCCTGCTACGGTTACCAGTCGTTTCCCCTTCCGGGCAGAAGCTGCGACCAATGGTGACCTTCGCACCGATACGCAGGCGGAGTTCTACTACCTGCACCGCAAATTCGTCTATGAAGGCAACGCAGAACTGCTGAACCGTGCGTTTGGCCCGATCGACTTCCCCATCATTCGCTACGCCGACGTTCTGCTCAACTGGGCAGAAGCACTGAACGAGGCCAATGATGTCACCGGAGCCATCGCGAAAGTCAATGAAGTGCGTGCCCGCATCGGCATGCCCGCCCTGCAGCGCACGGATGCCACCAAGCCGACTTTCGTGACCGGACAGGCTGATCTGCGCGAACGCATCCGCAATGAGCGCCGCGTGGAGTTCATCAACGAAGGTGTCAACTACTTCGATGAGCTCCGCTGGAAGACCTGGAAATCCGTCAAGTTCGACGGCGGTAACGGTCTGCGCAGCATCTGGGGTGCCAATATCGCCAACTTTACCTGGGGTGGAGACCATTTCTACACCTGGCCTATCCCGCAGGCTGAGATCCAGATCAACCCGAATCTGACCCAAAACCCGGGCTGGCCCAACTGATCTTCCTATGAGGACAGGGGGCATGCAATTACGCGTGCCCCCTTCTTATATACTTATATTTATTTTTCCGCTGATCATGAGATCCATTCGCATCTTGCTGCTGTCATCCATCACGATCTTCAGTGCCTGTAAAAAGGAGCAGTCACCGGCTCCAACTCCGACACCAACACCCAACCCAACGGTCACGGATACCCGATTTCCCGTGAACCTGATCGTAGACTCGCTCACGCTGGAGGATATTCGATCTACGGCCATCAGTAACACTGACATGGCCGGTGGTGTCACCAGCATCATCATGAGCCCCGCTGCCAATGCACTGGCGCGGTCTCCGCAGCCCTACGTTGAAGGTAACAGTACTAATTTCGATGACATCTCTGCACAGGGTCGCGACATGCGCTCCATGGCCGTTCGCTGGCTATTTACGTATCGTACCACACCAGATGCCGCCAAGCCTTATTTCGACAAGATCGTGGCGAATCTGCTTGCCTGGGTCAACGCCGGTAATAAGGTCGCTAGTCCCATCCATTCACCAAATGAAACGAGTTACCTGGGCTTTTATGAAGCCTATTCTGTCGTCCGCAGTCGCATGACCTCGGCCGACCGCACCAAGGTCGATAACTGGATCGGCGCACGCGCATTCGCCTATCAGTCTTATCCTCCGCGCGTGAATAACTGGGAGACGATCCGCCTGAACCTGTTGTATTATTTTGGTTACATCCTGAATGATCAGAGTGTACTCAATGCAGCAGGTACCGCCTACACTACGCTCCTCAATGTCAATCTCATGGCAGGAGGTAAGTCTGAAGATCTGATCAATCGGGACGCCTTCGCTTATCATGCATATAATCTGTTGTTCTACGCCCGAATTCTGCGGGTCAAGAGTCTGTATGAGGGCGCGGCTGCCATGCAGACCTTCAAGAATCGAAAGAATAACATCAACGTCTCTCTTCAAAACCTGGTGGATTACTGGAGGCCTTTCCTGATCGATCCTGCCAACAACGTACATCTGGAGTTCGTCAATACGCAATATGCGCCGGACAAGACGCGGTCTGACTATAACAAGCCCTATGTTCCGTCCAGTTCGATGTATGTGCTCGATGAGTTGCTCTATGCTTTCCCCGAAGTGAAAAACTACATGATCTCCATCCAGCCAACGACGGCCCGGCATAATGGCCGCCTCAGCAGCTTCCTCTATTGGCCAAAATGATGTAAGTTCAGGATATGCAAAAGATCGATATGAAACAGATGTTACGAACAGGTGTACTCTTCGTCTGCCTGATTACAGCTTCCACCGTCTTTGCTCAGAAAGGGCTGCTGGCCAAGCGCCTCGCCGGCCGGGATGTGGCCGCGTTGATCCTCCCTGCCTCCAAATGGGTGACCTATCCCGCATACCCTGATCGGGCTGGCTGGGATCGGCTGACCGGATCACGCCGGGAAGAGATCATCAAGGAGGGAGAAAAGTATTTGAACTACGAGTGGAAGGTCGTCAAGGCGACCGACTACCTCGCCTTTGAGCGGACGGGCGACCGGGAGATCATGCAACAACCCTTCGGGAAGAATAACACGGCCCTGGGTGCGCTCTTCATCGCCGAACTGGCAGAAGGCAAGGGTCGTTTTCTGGATCAGATCATCAACGGCGTCTGGCATACTTGCGAAATGAGCACCTGGGTGCTGTCTGCGCACCTGCCCGTACAGCGCTCCAAACGTTCGCTCCCGGATGTCGATGAAACGATCATCGACCTGACTTCAGGAGATCTTTCCTCGATGATGGCCTGGATCCATCATTTCCTGTCAGGATCCTTCGACAAGGTAAACCCTGTTATCTCCGCACGCATCCGCAAGGAGGTGAAAGATCGCATGCTCGATCCCTATCTTACCCGTTCTGATTACTGGTGGATGGCGTTGTCGGGCAATCCGGATCAGATGGTCAACAACTGGAATCCCTGGTGCAATTTCAACGCCCTCACCTGTTTTCTGCTGATGGAACCCGATGCCAAACGCCGGGCCGAAGGCGTGAAGAAATCCATCGCATCGACCGAAAAATTCATTGACTATACGAAGGACGACGGTGCCTGCGAGGAAGGTCCTTCCTACTGGGGGCATGCGGCCGGCAAGATGTACGACTATCTGCAGATCCTTTCCTATGCCACCGGTGGCAGCCTCGATATCTTCCAGGAACCCAAGATCCGTAACATGGGCGAGTACATCGCCCGTTCCTATATCGGCGACGGATGGGTGGTGAACTTCGCGGATGCCTCTGCCAAGGGCGGTGGCAATGCGGGGGTGATCCATCGGTATGGAAAGGCGGTCGGCAGCACAGAGATGATGTCCTTTGCCGCCTATCTTGACCGCCGCAGCCCGCATCGCGGGATCGAGGAGCGCGATCTGTTCCGTGCCCTTGAAGGATTGCAGTACGATTCAGATCTCGATAAGTCCACCCCGGCGATGTCCAAAGCACCCTGGTCGTGGTACCCGCAGACGGAATTCTGCTACATGCGTTCCGGTGAGGCCTTCTTCGGAGCCAAGGGTGGCTACAATGCCGAAAGCCACAACCACAATGACGTGGGGAGTTTCGTTTATTTCGTGAAAACCAGTCCCATCTTCGTGGATGCGGGCGTTGGCACCTATACCAAATTTACTTTCAGCAGCCAGCGCTACTCGATCTGGACGATGCAGAGTAACTATCATAACCTGCCGATGATCAATGCCACACCCCAGAAGGATGGCCGCAACTTCCGCTCCCGACAGGTGAACTTCGATACGGCTCGCCGCACGCTGTCACTCGACATCGCCGGAGCCTATCCAACAGAGGCTGCCGTGAAAACCTGGAAGGTAGACTACAACCTGTCGGCAGACGGATTGCTCGATATCCGCCATGCTTTTGAACTCTCGGAAGCCAAAGCAGCCAATCACCTGAACTATCTCTGTGCCGTGAAGCCTGACATGATCAGCCCGGGTGTGATCCGACTGAAGAACGGTAATGCCGTCGTGGAATTGAATTATGATGCCAAGGTCTTTGAACCTTCGGTAGAGAAGGTCGTGATCGACGATGTACGACTCAGCCGTGTCTGGGGCGATGCCCTGTACCGCCTTACCCTCAAAGCCCTGAAGGCCACTCCGAAGGGTAAATACAAGATCACTGTAAAACCCGTTTGACCCCACCTATAACACACACATGATGAAAAGACACATCCTGTTCCTCCTGGCCGGACTCAGCGTCCTGCAAATCACCCAGGCACAGCCGTTGTCCGGAGAAAAGCTCCGTGCAAAGCTGCGCGAAAACCTAACCCTGGCGCAATCTCAGTACAAGCTGTTGCATGCGAATATTCCGGCCGACCGAATGCCGCAGAATTTCGATATCAAGACCGGCACCATGAAGACCAGCGACACCAAGTGGTGGTGCAGTGGTTTCTTCCCAGGCACGCTTTGGTATCTGTATGAGTATGGCAAGGATAAGGAGATCCTGAACATCGCCGAAGCCCGGCTTAAACAGATGGAGCCGATCAAGCATTTCACCGGCAACCACGATCTGGGCTTCATGATGTACTGTTCCTATGGCAATGCCTATCGTATCACCGGCCGCCCGGAGTTCAGGAAGACGATCGACACCGCTGCCATGTCGCTGGCCACGCGCTATCGTCCTTCGATCCAGTCGATCCAGTCCTGGGATTCAAGCAAGAATTTCAAGTGCGCGGTCATCGTCGATAATATGATGAACCTCGAACTGCTGATGTTCGTCAGCAACAACGGGGGTGACAAGCGTTTCCGCGATATTGCGGTGACGCATGCCAATACTACGATCGAGCGGCAGTTCCGTCCGGATAATGCCGCTTACCATGTGCTCGACTATTCCCTCGCCAACGGCGGTAAGCTGTTGCGTAAGACGACCTGGCAGGGTGCCCATGATACATCCGCCTGGTCGCGCGGACAGGCCTGGGCGATCTACGGCTACACGACGATGTATCGCATGACGAAGGATGTGCGTTACCTGGATCAGGCCCGTAAGTTGGGTGCGTTCATGCTGAATCACCCGCGGATGCCGAAGGATGGCATTCCCTGGTGGGATTACGATGCAGCGGACATCCCCAATACCCTGCGTGATGCTTCTGCCGGATCCATCATGGCTTCCGCCTTCATCGAACTCGCCGGATATGTATCCGGTGCGGAGCAGAAGCGTTACATGGGTGCGGCGGAGAACATCCTCACTACTTTGTCGAACGATACATATCTGGCAAAACCCGGCACCAACGGAGGTTTCCTGCTGAAGCGCAGCGTAGGCGCCCTGCCGTTGAAGGGTGAGGTGGACGTGGCGTTGACCTATGCCGACTATTATTTCGTGGAGGCGATGATGCGTTATCTGGCGTTGAAATAATCACAGATTGCATTAACTTGAAGATCCCCGGAGGAAGGTGTTAACACACCACCCGGGGATCTTTCATTTTCATCCAAAAACCGTTTGAGACATGGGTCATCTATCCACATCCCGCAGACGTTTTCTGCACCAGTCGATTTTCGCCGGTTCCGGTCTATTGCTGGCTTCGGTTCCGGGTGTTGGATTTGAGCGGTCACCGATGCCTGTAGTGGATGGACGTCGTGTAGGCATCATCGGTCTGGACACCTCGCATGCGCCTGCCTTCACCAAGGCGCTGAATGCAGCGAAGCCGGCACCTGAATACGCCGGTTTCCGGGTGACGGCCGCTTATCCGCATGGGAGTCGCGACATTGCATCGAGTGTGGAGCGTATCCCTGCTTACACGGAGCAGGTCAAGCAGATGGGTGTGGAGATCGTGGATTCGATCGATGCCCTGCTCTCGCGGGTGGATGTGGTGTTGCTGGAGACCAACGACGGGCGGTTGCACCTCGAGCAGGCGCGCAAGGTCTTTGCTGCCGGCAAGCCGGTGTTCATTGATAAGCCTGTCGCGGCTTCGTTGAAAGATGCCGTCGCCATCTACGCGGAGGCACAGCGGGCGGGTGTGCCAGTGTTTTCAGCATCTTCCCTGCGTTACACCCCGAATGTGCAGGAGGCGGCCGGCGGAAAGGTCGGTCAGATCCTGGGTGCGGATACGTATAGTCCCATGAAGGTTGAACCCACCCATCCTGATCTTTTCTGGTACGGTATCCACGGCGTGGAGACGCTCTATACCCTGATGGGTACAGGCTGCGAGACCGTCACCCGCGTAAAGGGCAGGGATGCGGATATCGTCACCGGCGTGTGGAAAGACGGAAGGGTCGGGGTATTCCGCGGGATCCGCGAGGGTAAGGCCGACTATGGCGGGACGGTGTACGGGTCGACGGGCATCATGACCGTCGGACCGCATGTTGGGTACAATCCGTTATTGCTGAAGATCATTGAGTTTTTCAAGTCCGGAGTGGCGCCGGTGAAGTCGGAGGAGACGCTGGAGATGTTTGCATTCATGGAAGCGGCAGATGAGAGTTTGCGGAAGAAGGGTCGGGCGGTGAATGTGGCGGAGATGCTTCGGAAAGCAGGCCGGTAAATGATATCTACCCTTTATGTTTTATTATTAATTACTTACTTACCTCGATATAATTGATGCCACTTTTTTCGTACCCACGTTCCTTTACGCTGATTTTTCTTTTTTCCGCGCTGGTTTCATCTGCCCAGCCCTCAGCCGTTGACTCGCTGAAGCGGGAACTTTCCCTTGCCCCTACGGATTCGATCCGGATCGATCTGCATATAAAAATGGCAAACGTCCTGACTGCGGTTGATTATAAAGAGGCAATGTTCCACGCCACCAATGCAGTGGCGTTGTCCGAAAAAAGCGGGCTCGATATACTCATCATGAAGGCATCCAGGATGGCCGGCAATGTTTGTATGAAAATGGGGCTGAATACGATCGCTGTGGAGCACCATATTCGTGAATACAACATCGCGGTAAAGTTGGGTGACACGCTGCAATCGGGATATGCCTACTTCAATCTGGGTGCAGTTTATCTGGCATTGGAAGATTACGCAAAATCCAGACAGGTACAGTTTGAAGCGGTCAGACTGATTACTGTGGGCTATGCTCTGCAACAGAAGCCTTTGCCGGATCTGATCCCGTTGGTTTTCCGGATGAACTTAGCCAACATCAGTCTGAATCTCGGGGAATATAAAAGATCGGATTCCCTGATCAGGCTGAGCATGCCGATGGCCAGGGATGTACCTGGTATGGAGTCCAAATTGCTGTCGCTTTATCATATCAAGGCCATGCTTCATTTGAAGATGAAGCAGCCGGATTCGGCCCTGAATGCATTGCGACTTTCGCGCGCGCTGGCAGAACAGTTGGGAGATGATGCGGGATACACGGCCACCTTCCTGAGTACAGGGGAAGCTTATGAGATCAAGGGTGATGACCTGTCTGCCATCCGGGAATATTCGGAGGGGTACCGTCGTGCAGAAAGCATCAACGGCCTGGCCCTGAAACAATTGTCGGCGGAGCATTTGTATAAACTGTATCGCAAGATCGGCCGTGGGGATTCCTCCGCCAGGTATTTTGAGTTGTTTACCACCTTCCAGCAGGAGTCTAAGAATCTGGAAGCCAAGGAGGCATTGATGCGTCAGGATCTGCAACGGAATTATGATCGGATGGTGGCCGAACTATCGGATCGTGACCGCAAAACCCGAAGGGGCTACTTGACGGTGATCGTTCTGGTGATCCTGGCATCTGCAGTTTCTTTGATGGGCTTTCTTTTCTATCGCCGGCGATATCGAAGGCTCCAACTGGAGCGCGTGCGCCGCGAGGTAGAAGCCAAACGTCTGGCCCTGGAAACGGAACGGTTGCAGGCGGAGCTGGACCATCGGGAGACAGAGTTGGAGCGGATCATCATGGAGTTGAACAAGACCAGCCTGATCGAAGGGTTGGTGGCCAAACCGGATGCAGTAAAGCCGGTGTCTGGTCGTAACATCCTGGATGTTGAGTCGGTCAGGGGTGTGCTGACCACAGATCTGAAGACCAAGGCCTGGGAGGAGTTTGAGTATCGTTTTCAGCAGATCCATTCCGGTTTCTATGAGCGACTGCGCCAATTGCACCCCGACCTCACCCTGAATGAGCGCAGGTTGTGCGCCTTTCTCCGGCTGGATATGACGACCAAGGAGATCTCGGACATCACGGGGCAGTCGATCCGGGCCATCAAAATGGCCAGGGTTCGCTTACGCAGCAAGCTGGGTTTGACGAATACGGATCAGGAAATCTTTAATTTCCTGTCCGGGCTTTGATGTCATCTTCTGTTTATTTTCTGTTGCCTCTTGATGCTTAGCAGATCGACTTTTACCCCGGTCATCGCCTGAATTACAATTTCATCACTGATTAGGTCTTTTACGGCTGATCCCAAATCCAATGGATTTAGGATCAGCCGTTTTTCGTTGTTGATCCAGATCGGTCGACCGGTTCATTTTCCAGCACTTTTCATATTTGTGATATCAATGTAACCCTCTCCCCGAAGGCCTGTATCCTAATTGTGACCCTATGTAACCATCAGAAAATCAATTAATAGGATATTTTCGATGTCATCTGATCTTACGGGGCCAGTGGTATCGGATTAGCGGTATCAATGTACCTACCTATCCCTGCGGATTCTGGCGAATCATGAAGCCGCCGGCATTTTTCAAGATGAATTCCTACATAAATCACCTAATGCGTATGAGGTTGTTTCAATGCTCTTCTATCACCGGAAAGCAGACGGATGGCTATTTGTGGACGTTGAGAATCGTGGGTTCAACCAGTAGGATAATGCTGCCCATCACCTTATTTCTGGTAATGTTCATGACCGGCTTTTCGGTTGTAGGACAAACAGCGACGGCCACGACTTCTACCGTAACGGCTAACCCCGCAACGATCCCTACCAGTGGTACGACAAGGCTCACCGTACAATTGAGGACCAGTGACGGAACGAAGCTCACGACCGGTGGTGCTACGGTCACGTTTGCGACTCCTTCGGCAGGAACGATCGGGTCCGTTACCGATCATGGGGATGGTACTTATTCTGCCACTTACACTGCAGGCGCATCTGCCGGTACGATCACGATCACACCAAAATTGAGCGGAACTGATTTCTCAAACAAGGTGTTTGTGGTGGTTGGTAGCCAGTATGTCATTGACGGCACCTCCGGTAATAACGCGGTCGGACATTCTTTTTCAACCACCGGAAATCTCAGCCTGAGTCAGGGATTTTTTGTTGATTACCTCATCGTTGGTGGTGGTGGCGGCGGCGGTAATACCACCGGCGGCGGCGGCGGCGGTGGTGGCGTTCACTGGAGTACATCGGCTGTTAGTGCCACTTCATATGGTGTGACCATTGGATCTGGAGGAGCAGGCGGTTGGCCGGCTGGTACGAATGGAGGCAGCAGCAGTGTTTTGTCCATCACGGCTGGTGGGGGAGTTACAGGC
>CAJBZC010000077.1 GCA_903959965.1 uncultured bacterium | reverse complement strand
GCTGGCTGACGATCGTAGAGATCTGGAACAACATCACCTGGAGCCAGACAGTACCGAACCGTTATCGACTGACGTTGGGCATCGGCAAGTTGGTTCCATCGGAGAGCGATCTTTGTTTCATTGTGGAGGGACAGGATTGTCTGTTGAATCCGGACGGAAGTCAGAAGTACACGACTTTATGGTCGCAGCAGGCACCCCAGGTGAAGATCCCGGTGGGGAAGTGGTTCACCATGGAATATTATTTCAAGGAAGGAAATCGTCAGCAGGGCAGGTTTTACATGACCATCGAACCGGAGGGAGGGCAACGCCAATTGGTGTTCGACGTCACCAATTTCACGCACAATTCTACAGATGCGGCACCTGACGGGGTTACGCATTTCAATCCGATGAAACTATACACCTCCAAGGAGCTCGTGGACTACATGAAAGGGCAGGGTCAGACCCTCAATGTTTTCTGGGATGACCTGAAGATCTGGAAGAAATGATGATCAGGCTGCAGCGAAAAGAATCATGACCATCCGGTCAGCATGATGGTCGCTGATAGTCGACGGCCAGTCTGGCACCGAAGGCTGCATTGTTTTTGATGAGTGCGATGTTGGCGGCCAGGCTTTCTCCTTCGGTATGCTCGCTGATGTATTTGAGCAGGAAAGGTGTGAGGTCCTTTCCGGATACGCCTGTTGTATTTGCCGCTTCGATGGCTGCTTCAATGTGTTTTTCCATGATTTCCGGCTTCACCTCCAGTGCTTCGGGTACCGGGTTGGCGATCAGTAACGCTCCGTCCAATCCCATGGACCATTTGGTTTTCATCATATCAGCGATCTCCATCGTGGAATCCATACGTAGCGGAGATCTGAAACTGCTTTTGGATGAATAGAAGCTGGGGAATTCATCCTGACCAAATGTTACGACCGGGACGCCCAGGGTTTCGAGGTACTCCAATGTCAGGCCGATGTCGAGAATGGATTTGACTCCCGCCGAAACCACGGCTACCGAAGTATTTCCGAGTTCAGTCAGGTCAGCGGAGATGTCCATGTTCCGGGTTGCCCCCCGATGCACGCCACCGATTCCGCCTGTGACAAAGATCCTGATACCTGCCATACTTGCGATGCGCATGGTAGCGGCTACGGTGGTCGCACCGATCAATTTTTTAGCAATGACATAGGGCATATCCCGGAGGCTGACCTTCCAGACTTCAGAGGCTTTACCCAGGTTTTCGATTTGTTGGGTTGTTAATCCCACGCAGCACTTACCGTCGAGGATCGCGATGGTAGCGGGTATGGCGCCGTGATTTCGTACCTCTTGTTCGACCTGCAGTGCTGTTTCCACGTTCTTAGGCCAGGGCATGCCGTGGGAGATGATGGTGGATTCGAGTGCCACAACGGGTTTTCCTTCCGAAAGTGCGGTGTTAACTTCGGGATGTATGTTCAGCCAATGATGCATGGATCAGGATAATAGTGATTGACCCGATCCAACAGTTTTTTTCTGTTGAATCCGGGAATATTGGCGCCTTCGACCTGCAGGATCTCTGCGGAGAGCGTATGCGCGATCCTCAGGCATTCTTCATGCTGTTTATCGAGTAGTTTGCCCAAGAGGAAGCCGGCCACGGACGCATCTCCTGCTCCTGTGCAATCCACTACTTCGATGGGGCAAGCGTGGAGTTTCAATTCGCCTTCGCGGCTGTAAATGGTTGATCCCATTGCTCCCTGATGCAGCCATACGTGTTGTACGCCTCTGTCGAGCAGAGCATTTATCTGTTCCTGCGTTGTTGTTCCCTTTTCATTTCCAAGGACGGGCAGTTCGTCTTCGTTGGGTGTGATCATCCATAATCCTTCGAGATCCATATCTGCGATTCTCCGGGCGGGAGGTACTGACACCGGTTCAATGATGAATGGAATCCCATTTTCCCTGGAAAAAGCCAGCAACCAGGAGAGGGATGCCGGCAGGACATTGGCGCAAGACAGGATAAATCCTGCGTTTGCCAATTGCTCGCGGCAGTTTTCCAGGTATTCAGGGGTGATATATTCTACCGGACTGTGGGTGAGTAAGGCTGTGAAAAGGGAGCCATCGGGATTGAGGATGCCTGAATATCTGCCGGAAGGTCCGTTGATCGTAAGGGAGTTGCCGATTTGAATTCCTGCCTCCCGGCACTGTGCTTTGAGCCAGTCGCCATCTCCGTCGTTTCCAAAGACCGTCATTAACTCGACTTCAACCTCCAGCATTGCCAGCTGGTGGGCAATGTTCCTTGCCACGCCTCCGGGCGTTTTGGATACGGTGGCCTCGTTGGTGGTGGCCTTCAGAATTTCTTCACGGGTATGAAACAACTCGTCGATGAAAGCGGCTCCTATGCAAAATACGGGTTTGGACATGGGTGTCAAAGGTAAGGCGCGCTTCGAAATTTCCCCACAAACAACTCATTTCGAATGGGCTTCAAAATCCAATCGTTTGCCCTTTAGCATGACTTGTTTCACATTTATCTGGTCGTCGAAAATGATCAGATCGGCATCTTTTCCAGGCGCTATGGATCCAATCTTATCATCGACTTTCATGATTCGGGCCGGCGTGGCGGTCATCATACGTACGGCATCGATCAGGGAAACGTCTGCCAGATCCATCATGGTTCGGATCAGCCGGTCGGCGGTAGCCACGCTGCCGGCGAATGCTGAGCGGTCGGGTAATTTAGCGACGCCATCTTCCACGATCACGTGCATCCCCGTGTCGATCTGACCGAGTATCGACGGGCCTTCCGGCATGCCTGCTCCGCGCATGGCATCTGTGATGAGGGCGACGTGTTCGGTACCCTTGACCTTCATAATCAGTTTTAGCAGGGGCGAGGGTAGGTGAACGCCATCCGCGATGATCTCGACGTCGAGTTCGTCGTGCAGGTAGCCTGCCTCTATCACTCCGGCGTAACGAAATGCGTTTTTTCGGGT
>CAJBZC010000076.1 GCA_903959965.1 uncultured bacterium | reverse complement strand
GTCCAATCTCTGCCGTATTCATTATGGCTGCGCATACGCTCCTCCAAAGTACTTGTATAGCCCGTATAGTGCTTACAAGCCTGATCTGAATATAGTACGTAAACAACGAACATAAAAAAAGGTCTCGTTAGAGACCTTCGTAGCGGGGATGGGAGTTGAACCCATGACCTTTGGGTTATGAATCCAACGCTCTAACCGCCTGAGCTACCCCGCCAAAGGACTGCAAAGATACATCTTTCCCTTTAAAAAAACAAACACCCCCGGGGACAGGGGTGCTGTTTCGCATACCATTACATCTTATCGATGCACGCCTGTGCTAATGATCAACATCAGGCTGCAGGAAGGCGTATGTCACATGTAGGTCAAGGTCGGCATGAAACTTTGTTCGGACTCCGGAAGCTCCACGCCTGATGAGCATGCAAGCCGGATCGACAGACGCTCTTACTTCACGGTCAACTCCAATAATTTTTCCTTTTCAATGAAGCCATGAAGTTCATCACCGACTACGCATTCGCCGACGCCGGCAGGTGTCCCGGTGAAGATCAGGTCTCCAATGTTCAAGGAAAAATAATTGGAAATATGCGAGATGATCTGATCGAAATTGAAGATCATGAGGCTGGTTTTACCCTGTTGCACCATTTCGTTGTTCTTGAACAGGTAGAAGTTCCGGTCAGCTTGCTTGGAAGCCGGCTCGGGTTTGATATCCACCCATTTACCTACGGCCGCAGAATTATCCCATGCTTTCGCCTTCTCCCAAGGGAGCCCCTTTTTTTTCAGTTCATCCTGCACGTCCCGAGCTGTGAAGTCGATCCCAAGGGTGATCCCGTTGTAATATTTACAAGCGTGTTTCTCGGGGATATATTTCCCGTTCTTCGAGATCCTCAGCACCAGTTCCGCCTCGTAATGCAGTTCGTTCGTGAATTCGGGATAGTAGAATGGTGTATGAGGCTGCAACAGCGCGCTTTTGGGTTTCATAAAAATGACCGGCTCATCCGGTACTTCATTGCCCAATTCCTTAGCATGGGCGACATAATTCCTGCCGACACAGAAAATTTTCATGTTCAATGAGGTTTTTAGTGAGGCCTGGCGCATTCGATGATGCAGTCCTAACCCTTGGTGGTCTTGCGCAGGATGCTTGAGAAAGCGATTATGGGCTTAAAATTAATCCAATTGATCGAAAATGTCAAAGGGGGAACTCCAAATTGTTGACCTCGGTCATAGTGCGTTCCGGTCCCGCAAAGATATACCGCTCGATCACTTCGGCACATTTCTCCACCTTTTGACGCACGATCGGCATTTCCGCCGTCGTCCATTTCCCGAGCACAAACTCAACTTGTCCACCCTTGGGATATTCGTTCCCGATGCCGAAACGCAACCTGGCGTAAGCCCGGGAGGAAAGCAACTCTTCGATACTTTTCAAACCATTGTGCCCGCCGTCGCTTCCCTGCATCTTAAGCCGGAGCTTCGAAAGGGGGATCGACAGCTCATCCACGATCACCAGGAGGCCCGACAGATCGACCTTTTCCTTATCCATCCAATACTCTACCGACTTACCGCTCAAATTCATGAAGGTCGATGGCTTGATGCATACCACAGAACGGCCCTTGATGCGAATCTTAGCGACATCCGCTAGTCGTGAGGTCTCGAATCGCCCGCCATGACTGGCCACAAAATGATCGATGACATCGAATCCGATGTTGTGACGGGTGTTTGCATATTCCACCCCCGGGTTGCCGAGTCCGACCAACAGATAATTGGACATAGCTGTAAAGTTAAAAAAAATCCCCCCCGCAGTTTGGGCGGAGGGGATGAACAACAGAACGTTGACTTATTTCTTGCCTTTGGCAGCTTTTGCACCCTTGGCGGCGGCAGCTTCCTCTTGCTTGAGCTGACGCGTCATGGTCACAGATGCCATCGGAATACGGGGCGAGTTCAGGATCTCATAATTGTCGATCTTGACATCTTCCACCCGAATATTTCCGTTCAGGTCGAGGTTGGTGATATCCACCTCGATGTTCTCGCGGAGATACTTGGGAAGGGTCTTGATCTTCAAAGATTTGATCTTTACGACCAGCTTACCACCGGACTTTACGCCAACTGAGGTACCCACGTACTTGACGGGAATGGTGGCGCTGACTTTCTTGTCTTCCACCAGTTCCAGCAGATCTACGTGGTTCAGGCGATCCGTCACCTTGTCGAACTGAAGATCCTTCAAAATGCAGACATAGGTCTGGCCGTCTACGATGACCTTGGCAAGCTGGAAATCAGGCGTGTAGACCAGCGGCTTGAATGCCGTGGCCGGTGCCGCGAAACTCAGCTCCTTCGCACCCCCGTAAATTACACCAGGTACCAGGTCCTGAGAGCGTAACTGGCGGGTGGCTGATTTGCCCGTTCCGGTCCTCAGTTGTCCTTCGATTGTAACCGTTTTCATTGTTATGATGATTGATTGATGAAACTATTTTTTGTCGGCTCCCCGACCTCGCTATAACGCCGACGCTGCTTATTTATTCCGCGCCTGGGAATGAACAAAGAGACTGGCGATGCTTTTATTTTCATAGGTATTGCGGATGGCCGTGGCGAATAATTCGGAAACACTCACCTGCTTGATCTTCGATGACTGCCCCCTCAAAGGAATAGTATCACAGACCACCAGTTCCTCCAATACACTGCTCTCGATGTTCGCATAAGCATTTCCACTGAGCACCGGGTGGGTGATGAGGGCCCGGACGCTCTTGGCCCCCTTTTCCTTCAACAACTTGGCAGCCTTGGTGAGGGTACCCGCCGTGTCACATATATCATCCACCAGTACCACATCTCGATCCGTCACATCCCCGATGACCACCATGCTGGAAATTTCATTGGCGCGTTTTCTGTGCTTGTCACAGATTACCATTTCGCCGTTGAAAAAACTGGCCACTTCACGAATCCTGTTGGCACTTCCCACGTCGGGGGCCGCAAAGATAAGGTTTTTCAGGTTCAGTTGCTGTATATATGGTATAAAGATCGCCGAACTGTCGAGGTGATCGACCGGAATATCGAAATACCCCTGGATCTGGGGTGCGTGCAGATCCATCGTGATGATCCGGTCTGCCCCCGCCGCCGTAAGCAGATTGGCGACAAGCTTTGAACCGATCGCCACCCGGGGCTTGTCCTTGCGGTCCTGACGAGCATACCCGAAATATGGGATGACGGCAATGATCTTGTACGCGGAAGCCCTCCGCGCAGCGTCGATCATTAACAGCAATTCCATGATGTTATCACTCGGAGAAAACGTGCTTTGCACGAGGAAAACATAATCACCTCGAATACTTTCGAGGAATGTTGGCTGTATCTCCCCGTCACTGAAGCGCTGAATGCTGATCTTGCCCAAACCTGGGCCAAGATCACGGGCGATGCGGTCTGCGAGGTAATGGGAATTGGTACCGGAAAAGATCTTGATGGAGGGTCCTATGCGTTCCATGTGGATGTTGATGAGCCGCGAAGGTAAATAATGGTTCGGTAAGCTCCCCGGGAATTAACCCACATGGGAGGTGCATAAATCGTGTGAACGGAATCCGGAGACTTACAGGTCGCGCCGGAAACAAATGAGGAGATGGAGAAAAACATGAACGATCCCATGCCGACACCGGAGACGGCCTGGCTTAATCCCCAACACCCGAGCGACCGGTTCCGGCTCTTGGGCGCGGCAAATCTGACAGATGCGGAATTGCTGGGCATCCTGCTGCAAAACGGCACCCCTGACCGCTCAGCCGTTGAACTCGGACGCGATTTGCTGGCCAGGGGCCGCAATAATCTGCAGGAACTGGGCCGGCTGAGCGTTCGGGATCTGGCGTCCATTAAAGGCATCGGCCTCGCCAAGGCAGTGCGCATCGCGGCTGCCCTTGAACTTGGACGCCGCCGACAGGCAACAGCAAGCCTGGATAAACCGATCATTACCCACAGCGGCGCCGTCGCCCGTTTCCTGCAGGCCCGATTCGCTGACCTGCCACAGGAGGTCTTCGCCGTAATTTTCCTAAATCAGGCCAACAGGATCATACACTTTGAAACGGTATCCTCCGGCGGACTCACCGGAACCGTCGCAGATCCCCGGATCATTCTGAAAAAAGCACTGGATGAACAGGCCGTCAGCATCATCCTATGCCACAACCATCCATCAGGAAACCTGCAACCCAGTCTGGCCGACCGTGAACTCACCGCTAAGATCAGGGAAGCAGCCCGGCTCTTCGACATCAAACTGCTGGATCACATCATCGTGAGTACCGAGGGATACTTGAGTTTTGCAGATGAGGGCCTCCTGTGAAATGGCAGCACTCCCCGGCTGACCGATAAAGGCAGGGTAGATGTAATTTTCGTACCTTTGTACCATATATATAAGAAGGTATGCCGGACCAGGAT
>CAJBZC010000075.1 GCA_903959965.1 uncultured bacterium | reverse complement strand
GTCCTTGCTGGGGGGTGTTTTTTGGTTATTAAAGAAATATATATATGAGGATTTTAGCATCCCGGTAGTCTGGCTCGCAGATCATGCATCATGTTTTCTTCAATGCAGAGAGTCTAGGCCATAGAATTGTTTTTACTCGCTCATTCCCCTGAGTTGTGATCTAGATAGCTGTTTTTCATCATAAAGTTGGTTAATTACCAATTTTCAGACCTATAAAGTGACCCATTCACGCATTTCTTTGATCTGGAAGATTATCTTTCTTATATGTTGTTGATTCAAATAAATTCACTGAGGTCAACAAATGCTGGAGTCAAAATAAATATAACATATCTGACATATTTATTTATTCATTCAATGTAGATCACGGACTGATTCATGTAAAATATCTGATTTGGAATTTCCAATGACCACTGAATCACATCAAATTTTTTTTAAATATCGACTATAACGCTACCCATTGCAAAACATCATTTCATACCATCTTTCGGCCAGACCTGTCATTTTCCTCTCAGCCTTTATCATCTCTTGCCTCTGGCTGCCCGTACGGGCTCAATTCCTGTCCGTCACCCCGCGCACCGTGCATGCGACCGACATCTCCCTGATCCCCTTGTTCGGGGATTCCGCGATGCGGACCGTTGAAAGGGCTACGCGTGTCATGGCGGGACAGACGGCTTTGTTTGACCTATCGGCTTATCCATTGCCCGGTGAGTATTTGATCCGATATGATTATGCGGCTCGCGAGGGGGATCATCCTTATCCCTCGGAGCAGTATCTGATCATCGGTCGGGATGGACTGTCGATCCGATTAAATCCCATGTATCCGATGACGACAGATTCTGTGGTGATCGAAAGAGATGGCGGGGAGCTTGCGGCCTTGGCGGCTTTCCAGGCGGGATTGCAGGAACGCCGTTCGCCTGTCCTCTCGATGCAGCAGTGGTTGATGACTGAAGCGCCTTCCGGCAAGTCGTACTATCGGAGCAGCCTGCGCGAGTACGAACGACGCAGACATGAATACAATGCCTGGGTACGATCGGCCATGCAGCTGCAAGGCGATCGATTTGTGAAACGGCTGATGCAATTTTCCTTAGTGCCTGCGCAGTCATTCCGGGGCGCAGGACAGGGTTTGAAGGCTTCCGGACATTTGTCTGTGCTGGATCTGCAGGATACCTTGTTGCTGAACACCCGAAGCTTTGCCGATCACCTGCAATCCTTCATCCGGCAGGCTTTCGAGGGTGCCTTGCCCGGACAGGATCGTGATTCGGTGATGATCGCGGCTGCTTCCGGACTCCTGGAAGCCGCCTCCGCCGGGCATCCCCGCGTGTATGGTGCCGTGGCGGATCAGTTGTTCAGTCTCTTCACCCGGATCGGATTTGATGCCGGGATATCCGTGTTGGGCGCGCATGTATCGAAACCCGGATGCCGGGCGACGAAAAAGGAGGCCATCACCAGGAAACTGGCGGCGATGGGACGGTTACAGATCGGTGCCCCATTGTTTGACATTGATATCCCCGGCATTGACGGACGCAGCAGATCCCTGTCATCTTTGGTGGCGGCTAAACCACAGACGCTGTTGCTGTTCTGGAGCGCCGGTTGCCAGCATTGTCTCGATCTGATCGAAGGTATGAAGACGCGGCTATCAAGATCCGCTCTTACGTCGAAGTTGCAAGTTATTGCCCTCAGTATCGATGACGCAGCGATCTATCAGCAGCGCTGGAAAGAGATCATACAGACGCTGCCCGAATGGCAGCACGGACTCTGTCAGGAAGGCCCGAAAAGCCCGGTGGCGAGGGCTTTTGGCGTATTGGCCACGCCCACCATGTTCCTGATCGACCGCGACGGGTTTCGGCTTACAGGCATGCCCGCCGACCTTGAAGCCCTACAAATCTTACTAAAACCTTGACGTACTATCCCCTTGAATTGCGCTGTAAAAAATAAAAGATGAAAACACTGCTCACGGCTCTCGCTGCCTTTTTGCTGACCGGAAACTTACTTGCACAACAGCCATCCCTTCGACTGATCTCACCTGCCGGGGGCTTCATCCAGTCGGCGCAGGGTTCGGTATCTTTTTCGATCGGAGAGCCGGTCATCGGCACGATCACGGGCTCCGGTTATGTGATCACGCAGGGCTTCCAGCAGCCGGATCAGACGCAGTGTACGATCACCGGATTCAATGCTTTTACTCCGACATCGGTGTATTCCAAACTGGATTCCTTCAAACTCGATGGTGGCGCCAGTTACACCCGCTATCGCTGGTCGACGGGAGACACCACACAGTCGATCCACGTGAAATACACCGGTGGTTACAAAGTGACCGTCACCAACGCATCCGGGTGCACCGGCACCGATTCCATCTTCGTGCAGTTCCCCGACACCGTCGGTCTGCATGTTTCCACGGTCAACGGACTGTGTAACCGTCAGGTGGATGTGCCCGTGCGGGCGACGGCCTTCCGCCACATGCTCACGATGCAGGGCAGTGTGAACTGGAATGCGGCTGACCTGCGCCTCGACAGCATCAGCGGTTATGGCCCGGCTTCAATGGGCATGGATGTCGCCAACTTCGGACTGACGCAATCGGGTAATGGTCGCATCACATTCTCCTGGAACGATCCTTCCGGCAATGGCTTGTCGCTGGCAGATAGTACAACTGTCTT
>CAJBZC010000074.1 GCA_903959965.1 uncultured bacterium | reverse complement strand
GGCAACAGGTAAGCGCAAAGAAAGGAGAACGATGGAAGATCTCGCTGCCGGTGCAGCAGCCGGGAGGTCCTTTTGTATTGGAGGTTCGTGCTTCGGACACCCTGACGTTGAAGGATGTCTGGGTGGGGGATGTCTGGCTTTGTTCCGGGCAGTCGAATATGGAATACGAATTGTTCAAGTCGGCGGAATTGTATCCAAAAGAGATCGCGGCGGCGGCCAACCCCCGCATCCGGCATTTCAAGGTGACACGCCGGACCTATTTCAATCGCAACGAGGAGGTCATGTCGGAGCAGGGCTGGGAGGTGGCTGATCCGCGGACGGTGTTGCAGTTCACGGCCGTGGGGTGGTTCTTCGCAAGGGAACTGGAGTCGAGGCAGGGCGTACCGATCGGGCTGATCAATTGCAGTTATGGCGGAACGCCTGCCGAGGGATGGATGCATGAAGATGAGTTGAAAGATTTTCCGGCTTATCGCGAACGGGCGTTGCCATTCCGGGATACGGGGCTGGTGGCGGAGATCATTCGGAGAGATAAGGCCTTGTCTGACGGATGGTTGAAGCATATCCAGGCCCTTGATGATGCGCAGGCCAGGGGCTGGCAGCAGCCTTCGGCCGACATGTCGGGCTGGACGGACCTGCAGCTGCCGGGCTATTGGGCCGATCAGGGCATGGCCGACAGCGGCGGTGCGGTCGTTTGGTATCGGAGGGAACTGGACCTGCCGGCTTCCATGGCTGGACAGCCGGCGGTGCTGAGGATGGGGGCCATCGTGTCGAGGGACATCACCTGGGTGAATGGAAAAAGGGTGGGGGGCGCTACCAATCGGTATGTGAACCGTCGGTATGATATCCCGGCCGGGGTATTGAAGGCCGGCCGAAACACGATCGTGATCAAGATCCTGAATGAGTCGGGCAAGGGTGGGTTCATCCCTGGAAAGCCTTATCGGATGGATCTTGGCGCGGATACGATCTCGCTGGATGGTGGCTGGAAAGCCCGACTGTCGGTGACCACAGCACCTTTGCTACGGGAGCAGACGACCCGTTTTCAGGATCAGGCGGGTGCGTTGTATCATGGGATGCTTGAACCGCTGATCGGGTATGGGATGAAGGGGGTGATCTGGTACCAGGGCGAATCGAATATCAGCCGGGCGCAGGAGTACCGGGTGGTTTTTTCGCGGATGATCCAGAGTTGGCGAAAGGTGTGGGGACAGGGTGATTTCCCGTTCCTCTATGCGCAACTGGCGAACAACAATCCTTCCAAGGCCCAGCCTTCGGAGAGCCGGCTGGCGGAACTGCAGGAAGCGCAGGCGCGTACACTGTCTGTTCCTAATACCGGCATGGCGGTGCTGAATGATATCGGAGAATCTAATGACGTACATCCGTTGAACAAACTGGATGTGGGTTTGCGACTTTCGCTGGTGGCGAGGTATCAGGTCTATGGCGAGCGAAATCTGGTGTATTCTGGTCCGGTGTTGAAGGACGTTCAGGTGAAGGGGGATCGGATGATCCTATCTTTCGATCATGTCGGGGGCGGGCTGATCTCCAGGGATGGCGGGCCTTTGAAGCATTTCGCTTTGTCTGGTGACGGGAAGCGGTTCGTTTGGGCGCAGGCTGTCATCGAAGGGGATCGGGTGGTGGTTTCACATCCGTATATCCGATCGCCGAAGGCGGTGCGTTATGCCTGGGCGGATACGCCGGAGGGCGCGAATCTTGGAAATCGGGAGGGACTCCCGGCGGGTTGTTTCCGCTGGCCGGTGCCGGAGGGACGATGAATCTCGTGAAATTTTCAGTTATAAGTGAGCGTTAGTACAAAGACATTACAAGATGATGATACCAATAAAAATAAAGCGGCTGACCCGTGCGATCACAACCCTGGCCTTTGCCTTTGCCATGAACCGTTTGTCTGCGCAGGCGGTCCTGCCGGAACCGATGCCGGTTGATGCCGGTGTGATGGCGGCCGCGAAGACGGCACTGGCAAAAGGGGATCCTGTCCACAAGGCCGCTTTGGCGCAGCTGGTGAAGCGGGCGGATGTGATGCTGGCTTTCAAGCCGGTGAGTGTGATGGACAAAAAGGATCTGCCGCCGAGTGGTGAAAAGCATGATTTCATGAGCCTGGCGCCTTACTGGTGGCCGGATCCGGCGAAGTCGGACGGTTTGCCGTACATCCGAAAGGACGGGGTCGTAAATCCGGAGGTGAAGAACTATCCCGACAAGGAGCAGATGCCGAAGATGTGTGAAAATATCTATTGGCTTTCGCTGGCCTGGCATTACACCGGGCGGGACGCTTATGCGGCGCATGCGGCGAAGTTGATGCGGACCTGGTTCCTGGACACGGCGACGCGCATGAATCCGAACATGAAATACGGGCAGGCGGTGAAGGGTGTGACGGAGGGGCGTGCGGAGGGACTGATCGAGACCCGTCATTTTCTGTTCGCCCTGGAAGGTATACAACTTTTGAAGGGCTCGAAACACTGGACAGATGCGGATCAGGCGGGCATGCAGGCCTGGGTGCGGGCATTCCTGGACTGGATGCAGACGGATCCGATCGGCATCGACGAGCGCAATGCCCGCAATAATCATGGCATCTGGTATGAGGCGCAGCGGCTGGGATATGCACAGTTCGTGGGAGACAAGGCCCTGGCGGCATCGGTGCTGCGGGATGCACAGGCACGTTTGAACAAGGAGCAGGTGGCCGACGGTTCGTTTCCGCTGGAGTTGGCCCGCACGACCTCGAAGGGTTATTCGGTCTTCGTGTTGCATGCTTTTTCGGTGATCGGGGAGTTGTCGCGCCGTTCGGGGGAGGATTTCTGGTCGTATGCCGGTCCCAAGGGCGCCTCGATGCGCCGGGGGATGGACTTCCTCCTGCCTTATCTTTCCGGAAAATCTGCCTGGACATATCCCCAGATCAAGCCCTTCCAGTCGGAGACGTCTTTCGGACTACTTTGGGCGTCTTCCCGCAGGCTGGCTTGCAATGACTGCATGGATGTCCTGGAAAAGGAGACAAACGGTACCTTTGCGAAATCCGTCGCCGTGCTGTATTGAGCAGGGGCGGGTTTACCTTTTACAAACAATCAACGAGAGAAAGATGGAAGTCAGATTTGAATCGAGTCCACGGGAGACAGCCACGATGAACACGGCGTCCCTGCGAGATAATTTCTTAGTGCAGGGACTCATGAAGCCGGGCGATATCAGTCTGGTGTACACGCATTATGATCGGGTGATCATCGGGGGTGTTGTGCCTACTGGATCTGCCATCGTGCTGCCCTGTCATGAGGAATTGAAGGCGGAGTATTTCCTGGAGCGCCGGGAGCTGGGGATCATCAACCTGGGCGGTCGGGGACATGTGTTGACGGATGACGCATCCTACAGTGTAGACAAACTCGGATGCGTATATCTCGGCAAAGGCACGCGGAACGTGAGTTTCACAAGTGAGCATGCGGATCAGCCGGCCTTGTTCTTTCTGATGTCTGCCCCCGCCCATGCGACCTATCCGAACCGGCATATGACCAAGGAAGAGGCGGCTCCGGTGCAGCTGGGAGATATGTCTACTTCAAATCGGAGAACGATCTATAAATATATCCATCTCGACGGCATGCGCAGCTGCCAGCTGGTTATGGGTTTGACGGTGCTGGAGCCCGGCAGTGTCTGGAATTCGGTGCCGCCGCATACGCATACGCGTCGGATGGAAGTGTATTGTTATTTCGACCTGGATCCGGCGCATCGGGTGATGCATTTCATGGGGCAGCCGCAGGAGACCCGTCACCTCGTGATGGCGAACCTGGAGGCCGTGATCTCGCCGCCGTGGAGTATGCACTTCGGGGTAGGCACCACAAACTACGGATTCATCTGGGGGATGGCCGGTGAGAACCAGGTCTTCACGGATATGGATCCGGTGGGCATTCCTGAGGTACGTTGAGTCTTCGGGGGTTGAGTTAGCAAATCATTACAACGATCAATATGAACAGATGGACATCCGCATGGTTGCCGGCCTTGTTGCTGGCGGGGGGAATGCGTGCGCAGACGAATAATGCGTTGCTGCAGACGATGGTATCGCAGGCGAAGGCCACGGTGGCGGAGGCCCATCCGCCTTATCGGACGCCGTTTTCGGTAGATCATGGGAAGAAGGAGTGGTTGCTGGATTCGTTCCGCAATTGGCGGAGCGGTTTCTGGGCAGGCACGCAGTGGTATTTGTTTGAGGCGACGGGAGATGCTTTCTGGAAGCAGGAGGCTGACAAATCGACCCGTATCCTGGCGGAGTTATTGAACAAGTCGCCACATTCGCACGATGTGGGTTTTCAGTTCACCTGCAGTTTCGGCAATGCTTTGCGCTTGGCGAAAGATCCGGCCTATGCGAAGGTCATGCTGCGGGCGGCTGATTCGCTCGCCACGCTTTTCGATCCAAAGTATCAGTCGATCTGTTCCTGGCCGTACCGTGTGAAGACGCTGGGATGGCCGCATCATGTGATCGTGGATAACATGATGAACCTGGAACTGCTGTTCTGGGCATCTAAGAATGGCGGCAGTCGCCGGTTGTACGACATCGCGGTGGCGCACGCGCGCACGACGATGAAGGGGCATTTTCGTCCGGACGGCAGCACGGCTCACGTGGTTTGGTTCGATCCGGCCACGGGTCAGCCTGACAGCATGTTGACGCATCAGGGTTATGCGGATGGCAGCATGTGGGCGCGTGGTCAGGCCTGGGCCATTTACGGCTTTACGGTCGCAGCGCGGGAGACGGGCGATCCCATCTTCCTGCAGACGGCTCGTCGCGCGGCTGATACTTATCTGAAGCGTCTGCCCTGTGATAACATTCCTTACTGGGATTTCGATGATCCGGCCATCCCCAGTGCACCTCGTGATGCATCGGCGGCGGCGGTGGTGGCTTCGGGTTTGCTGGAGCTGGCCACACTGGTGAAGGAGCCCGCGGTGAAGTTGCGATATCGCAACGCGGCGCTGGCGATGCTGGATGAGTTATCATCGCCCCGGTATGTGAAGCCCTGGATGAACCATGCGATGCTGCAGCATTCGACGGGCAATAAGCCGCAGGGCAAGGATATTGATGTGCCGATTATTTATGCGGATTATTATTATATGGAGGCGATGATCCGGTCGGGTAGGTTTGCGAAGAAGGTGAAGTGAACGGATTTTAATTGAAATGAGAAAGGGCGCAAGTGATTGTGCCCTTTTTTTATGGGTTGTTTTGTGGGGGAAAGTTATTGCCGCCTCACCCTAAAATCAAGATCAACCTGAATATTTTTAACAACCTGGAACGAATCATATCTGATGATGATGGCTTTCATCTTTCCTTCAACCCAGCCATTCGCGTCCCATTTGGTGATCTCTAGCTCAGCATTGTTGGTGTTGAAATCTCTGTATGTGTTGGCTGTAAAATTGTTCAGTTTTTTAAGTCCCAGGCTGCCATCTGTCGCACATCCAAAAAATATGAATTTGGAATTATCTCTGCTGCTGCCAGATACTTTAAAGTTATTTCCTGAATAGTACGCAGTAATTGAATCCGTAGGACTGGATAGTATGAACTGATCTGCATCTAGTTTATAGTTTATGAACTGATTCTGCACCACCGCTCCGCAGATCTTGATATCCCCCGCATTGACATTCCCGCTACTCAGATTGAGGGAGACGATATCTCCTTCTCTGTTGCTGGCGGCATCATAACCGGTGGCATCTCCGGATGTGATATTGCTGCAGTTCAGGAACTTGAGGGTGAACTTGCCGGTCGAATCAAGGGCTGCCCTGAATACTTTGTTTTGAGCCATCAGGGTGAAGAAGCCTTTCTTGACGGGCATATCGAAACAGTCGATCAGTCGGCCGGTGACGGTCGTCCAGGTGTAATTCGGGATCGATACATCGAAGCCACCGAAGTCGGTATCAACACCCACCGGACCGATCGACTTCGAATAGATGGGCTCTCCGCAAGAGCCGACAACCGAGAGTGTCACCACTTCATTGGCGGGCAAAGGCCCGTAGATCGTACCCGTACTGTCGGTGATCGCCTGGACGGAGAGTTTCGTATTATCGGTAACGTTGGTCCGCTTGATGATGATCCGGTAATTCTGCAATGGTGTGCCTTCCGTGGTCTTGAAAGTGGCCTTCATTTTCACGACCCGATAGGGGAGGTCCCAGTTCCAGGTGCTGAAATGTGTGACCCGGGCAACGAGTCGATTACCGATCTTGGTGGCGAAGCCGTCCTCCTTCCAGAAGCCAGAACGTTCATCAAAGTTCCACATCGGCACCATGGCGGGGGCGGAGGGCAGGGCGGGGATGTCCATTTTGGCCTCTTTTCCATCTGCCATTTTCAGGGGTTGACCGGCACTCCCTTCGATCTCCACCATCATCATCCCCAGGGTCTCAAGGCCGGCAAAGCTGCTGTCGCTTCTGATGCCGAAGAGGTTGCCGGGCATTTCATCCAGGATGTCCAGGTCGTTGGCCGGGAGGTAGGCGGCATAGACCTTCGCCTGTCCCTGGTAGGTGGTATTCGTACCTTTGATCGCAAAGGCACCGGCCGGGAATTCGATATTGGCATCTCCGACCTGGATAACACCACCGCTTTCGGCAATCTGTCCCGCCAGCACTTTTTTGACGAGCCGGATACGCATGAAGTTCGTGGATGTCGTTTCATAGAACAGGCTCCTGCTGCCGTTGAAGAAACCGTCCTTTTTAACGATCACCAGGCCGCCGTTGAGGTTGATCGGGGTCTGCTCGAGGCGGAATATCCCGTAACGGTCTGTTCGCGTGCTTTCCATATCCGTCTCCACCAGGGCATCCGCCACCGGCTTTCCCGCATCATCGATCACCAGTCCCTGGATGGTGACATCCTCTACGGAGATCTCCGGCATCCTGGGGAAACGCTCTCCTTCGATGCTGAACTCCTTGGTACATGCCCAGTAGAGGAGAGAAGCGAGGATCAGGGTGATGGCGGACAGGGTGGGTCTAGAGGAGGTGCGGAGCATGGATGGATTGGTTTTCAATAAAATAACACTTCGACTCAATAAGGGTTAACCGCTGAGAACTTTGGCTCGGAACAACCAAAAGAAATCAGCTTTCGATTCAGTAAGCAGCACTTGAATAGCAAGCAAAGATAATCATCCTCTTTTTGGGTAACAGGCGCTTTCCTCGGTCATTCTGTTAAATTAAGCTCTCTTTTTGCGGATCGAATAGAATTAAACAGGTCAATTTTTTTTGGATAGGTTACTAAATAGGCTATAGATATCAGGTCCCGTCCTTGCTGGGGGGTG
>CAJBZC010000073.1 GCA_903959965.1 uncultured bacterium | reverse complement strand
TTCACATTGAAGGAGAAGCGCCCCGGCGTGTAACCGCGTACCTTGGCCTCGGGTACGGAGGCAAAGAGCTGGCGGATCTCGGTGAAGAATCCGCAGTAGGTGGCAGGATTGCTCCGCGGCGTGCGGCCGATGGGCGTTTGGTCGATCTCGATGACCTTATCTACATGATGCAGCCCCTTCATTTTCCGATAAGGCATTGGCTGTGCTTTCGCGTTGTAGCAATGCTGATTGAGGATGGGATAGAGCGTTTCATTGATCAACGTAGATTTGCCACTGCCGCTGACGCCGGATACCACCACCAGGGTTCCGAGCGGGATCTTGATGGTCACATCCTTTAAATTATTGCCCGTGGCGCCGATGAGCTCGAGTTGCAGGCCATTGCCTTTGCGACGTTCCGTCGGTACTTCGATCTTTTTTTCTCCGTTCAGATAGCTCGCTGTTTCGGTACCCGAGCGCAAGACTTCTGCGGGTGTGCCCTGGGCCATGACCTGACCGCCGTGCTTGCCGGCGCGCGGACCGATATCGATCAGATGATCGGCCGCGAGCATGATGTCCTTATCATGTTCTACGACGAGGACACTGTTACCAATGTCCCGCAGATTCTGCAAAGCGAGGATCAACCGGTGGTTATCGCGTTGATGCAGGCCGATCGAGGGCTCGTCGAGGATGTAGGTGATGCCCCGGAGCAGCGATCCGATCTGGGTCGCCAGGCGGATCCGCTGGGATTCTCCCCCGCTGAGGGTTCGGGTCGGGCGATTGAGGGTCAGATATTCCAGCCCCACGTCAAGAAGAAACCGGGTCCGTTCCCGAATCTCTTTTAGGATATCCCGGGCGATGGCCTGCTGCTTGGCAGACATTTTCTCTTCGATGCCATCAAACCAGGCAGCGAATCGTTCCAGGTTCATGTCGCCCAGTTCCGCGATGTTGCGGCCACCGATCTTGAACCAGAGGCTTTCCATCTTCAGGCGTTTTCCATCGCATTCCGGACAGGTGCTGAGCTGCATGAATTTTTCTGCCCATTCACGGATGGCTTCGCTGCTGCTGTCATTGAACCAACGGACGACCATGCGGATCACCCCTTCAAACACGCTGTCGGCAGAGGTCGCATCGATCTCATCGAGGGCTTCGGGATCATCGGGAGCTTCCTCAGATCCGTAAAGTATCAGGTTGAGTTGCGGCTCCGTGAGTTTCTCGATCGGGGTCTTCAGGCTGAACCGGTTGCGCTTGGCCAGTTGCTCGACCTGTTTGTATATCTGTGCTTCGCGGGCCTCTCCTAGCGGAGCGATGCCACCCAATTCCACCGACAGGGAACGGTCCGGGATCACGGCCTCAGGATCGACGCGGAAGACCTGGCCCAGTCCCTTGCATTTTGGGCAGGCTCCGTACGGAGAGTTGAAGGAAAAGGTATTGGGAGAAGGCTCTTCATAGGAAATGCCGGTATCTGCGCACATCAACTGCTTCGAATACTGGGCCATCTTATTCGTAGTGGCGTCCATGACGAAGACCAGTTCCTTGCCGATCTGCATGGCTTTCTGGAGACTCTGGCTCAGCCGAACGCGCATCTCATCGGTCACCTGAAGCCTGTCCACCACCAGTTCGATGTCGTGGATCTTGTAGCGGTCCACCTGCATCTTCGGTACGAGGTCAGATATCTCTCCGTCCACCCGAACCTTCAGGTATCCCTTCTTCCGCATGTCCTCAAAGAGCTCTCGGTAGTGGCCCTTCCGGCCGCGCACCAGCGGTGCCAGGAGCACGATCTTCCGGTTGCCGAATTTCTGCCGGATATCCTCCAGGATCTCCTCCTCACTGAATTTCTGCATCCGCTTGCCCGTCTCGTGGGAATAGGCTTCGCCGGCCCGGGCGAAGAGCAGACGGAGAAAATCATATACCTCTGTGATGGTACCGACCGTGGATCGCGGGTTTCGATTGGTCGTTTTCTGTTCGATGGAGATCACCGGAGACAGGCCGGAGATCTTGTCGACATCCGGGCGATCCATGTCGCCAATGAACTGGCGGGCATAGGAACCGAAGGTCTCCATGTACCGCCGCTGCCCCTCGGCGAAGATGGTATCGAAGGCGAGGGAGGATTTCCCGCTGCCGCTGATGCCGGTGATGACGACGAGCTTGTTCTTGGGAATGGAGATGTCCAGGTTCTTGAGATTGTGAACCCGGGCACCGAGCACTTCGATGGCATCCTGCATGCAGTGGGGAATTGAACTGCAAATTTACGAACTGACGGGCATCCCCTGCGACGGATCTCAAAGGATGGATCCGTATCGAAAAAATATTTTGAACATTAGACAGGTGCATCCTAATTTTACAACAGCTCTTTGGTATGCTTATCCAGAAAGGCTGAGGGTTATGGCCCGCAGAAGCCTTGACAACCTCCCTGCTTCGGCGGGAAAGGTGCCAATTCCATCTCACCCCGCGGTGAGGCAGATAAGTCAGATCCCCGCTTTAACATTCCCCCACAGAATACTGAAGCCCGTCTGACACTGGACGGGTTTTTCATTTTCATGACCTTCCCGATTCGGATGAACATCCCCAAAAACCATGCTCCGGGCATGTTAAAATATCGGAAACATTACCCTACTATTTAAATAGACTAGTTACCTTTATCCAACTAAAACAATAGAATCATGAGCAACTTAAAATTTGAGACGCTGCAGTTGCATGCCGGACAGGTGATTGATCCGACCACCAAATCCAGGGCGGTGCCTATTTATCAGACGAGTTCCTACGGGTTTGATGACGCGGCGGATGCTGCGGACCTGTTCGGACTGCGGAAGTTCGGGAACATCTATACCCGGATCATGAACCCGACGACGGATGTATTCGAGAAGCGGGTAGCTGCTTTGGAAGGCGGCGTGGCGGCCCTGGCGACGGGTTCCGGCCAGGCGGCCCAGTTCCTCGCGCTGAACAATATCCTGCAGGCGGGCGACAATTTTGTATCTACCTCCTTCCTCTACGGCGGCACCTATAACCAGTTCAAAGTAGCCTTCAAGCGGCTGGGCATCGAGGCCCGATTTGCCGATGGCGATAATGTGGAGAGCTTCCGTGCATTGATCGACGACAAGACGAAGGCGATCTATGTGGAGACAATCGGTAACCCCCGTTTGAACATCCCCGACTTTGAAGCAATCGCGGCCCTGGCGAAGGAATTCGATCTTCCGGTGATCGTGGACAACACTTTCGGTGCCGGTGGATACCTGTTCCGCCCCCTGGAGCATGGTGCAAACATCGTGGTGGAATCCGCCACCAAGTGGATCGGCGGTCATGGTACCTCGATCGGCGGCGTGATCGTTGACGGTGGCAATTACAACTGGGGCAACGGCAAGTTCCCGCAGTTCACAGAACCTTCCGAGGGCTATCACGGGTTGAAGTTCTGGGATATCTTCGGAGAGGGCAATCCGCTGGGTATGCCCAACATCGCCTTCATCATCCGTGCAAGGGTGGAGGGTCTGCGAGATTTCGGAGCAGCCATCAGTCCCTTCAACTCTTTCCTGTTGATCCAGGGCCTGGAAACCCTGTCACTCCGCGTAGAGCGTCATGTTCAGAACACCCTGGCCCTCGCCCAGTGGCTGGAAGCCCATCCTTCGGTGGAGTTCGTCTGGTATCCCGGGCTGGAGAGCAGTCCTTATCATACCCTCGCGAAGAAGTACCTTCGCAACGGCTACGGCGGCGTGCTCCAGTTCGGCATCAAAGGTGGGAAAGACAAGGCATCCGCCTTCATCAATGCCCTGAAGCTGGCCTCACACCTGGCCAACGTGGGTGATGCAAAGACCCTGGTGATACACCCGGCATCCACTACGCATGAGCAGCTCTCCGAAGCTGAGCAACTTGGAGCGGGCGTACTCCCGAACCAGATCCGCGTTAGTGTGGGCATCGAACATATCGACGATATCCGTGCCGATTTCGAACAGGCCTTCCAGCAGGTCCTGGGCTGATCGGTACCCTTTTGAATTTAACGGCAATATGCAAGCGAAGACATTCGAGCATGGCAGGCCATTCAACCTGGAGTCGGGGACGGTGATCCCCGGCTTCAGGCTGGCCTACACCACTGCAGGAGCGATGACAGAGGCGAAGGACAATGTGGTGTGGATCTTCCATGCACTGACCGGCAACAGCGATCCGTTCGACTGGTGGTCCGGCCTGGTAGGAACGGGAAAGATCATCGACCCCGCCAGGTATTTCATCGTGTGCGTAAACATGCCGGGCAGCTGTTACGGAAGCACTGGGCCGCTGGACTACAACCCCCGCACCGGCGAACCCTGGTTCCATGAGTTCCCCTTTTTCACGCCGCGCGACATGGCACGGGCATATCATTACCTGCGTCTGCACCTGGGCATCGAGCGCATCTGGCTGGGGATGGGCGGATCCATGGGGGGCCAGCAGCTGCTCGAATGGGCGACGGAAGAGCCGGATCTCTTCGAAAAGATCATCCCGATGGCCACCAATGCTTTCCATTCGGCCTGGGGCAAGGCTTTCAATGCCTCACAGCGGATGTGCATCGAGGCCGATCCGACCTGGAAGGAACGACATCCACAGGCGGGTATGGAAGGCATGAAGGTGGCCAGATCCATCGCACTGCTGAGCTATCGGCATTACCGGACCTATGCGGCCACCCAGCAGGACGATCCGGAACGCCTCGAACATTACCGCGCAGAATCCTATCAGCGTTATCAGGGCGAAAAACTCGCAGCCCGCTTCAACGCCTTCAGCTACCACGCGCTGACCAAGGGCATGGACGCGCATCATCTCGGACGCTCCAGAGGGAGCATACAGGAAGCACTGGTCTCCATCCGCGCGAAGACCCTGGTCATTGGTATCGACACGGATGTGCTCTATCCGCCGGAGGAACAGGAGTACATCGCCCGGCAGATCCCCGGCGGGCAGTTTGCGCTGCTGCACTCGCATTACGGACACGATGCGTTCCTGGTGGAGTATGAGAAGCTGGGAGAGATGATCGGGCCGTTTCTAAAGAATTAAAAAAACTTAACGACAACCGCAAGGGCGCGAAGGAAAGGCAAAAGTGCTATTTCGCCTTGTACTCATAATACGGCACCTCATCATTGGATACCGCCTCCTTCTGCTGCCAATATGCCATGGTCACCACATGTCCCTCGGGACTCCTCAGCAATCTGCCGAAGATGGCATTGACCATATTGAAGGTCACATCGGTGACGCCCACCGTGAACGTCGTTGGTGGAGGCGGCGGTTCCGCTGCAGACTCTTCCCCTTCCGCAGGTTTAGGCGCGGGAACCGCCTTCGGGGGCGGGGACGGGACCACCATCACCGTGTAACCGTTGCCCTCCAGGATGTATTTCAGGAATTCCACCCGTTCCGGCAACACATTTCGCTCCGCAACGGCACAGCGGCGGCCGTCGAGCTCTTCGAAGGGATGATTCTGATTGATGGCCATGGTCTGAAGATTTTATGGTTCACCGGATCACCGGCGAAATGTTTTAGGGGATCAGGGAACTTATGTCACGATACACCCAGGGCAGCACACCCGTGAGGATGATGCCAGCGGCGCAGACGATCAGTCCGAACCGCACAGAGGCCGGGACATAGGCCGGACCTGCCGTCTCTCCGGGCGCATCCATGAACATTGCCCGTACCACTTTCAGGTAATAAAACAGGGATACGATCATGTTCAATCCTGCAATCGTGATGAACACCCAGTTGCCCTTTTCGGCACCGGCCCCGATCAGGAACAACTTCCCAAAGAAACCTGCCGCCGGGGGAATGCCCGCCAGGGAGAACAGTCCAAGTGCCATCGTCCAGGCCAGTATGGGATTGGATTTTGACAACCCTTTCAGATCCGGGATCCGCTGCCATCCCTTGCCTTCGAGCACGGCAGCGACCCCAAAGGCCGCAAGGTTAGAAAACATATACACCGTAATGAAAAAAGTCACCGAAGCCACGGAAGCCACCGACTGTCCGCTGACCGCCACCAGAATGAAACCCATCTGCGCAATGGAGGAAAAGGCCAGGAATCGCTTCAAGACATCCTGACGCAATGCGAAGAGATTACCTACCACCATCGTAGCCACGGACAGCACCACCACCATATCATACCAAATGTGCTGTAGCGGAGCAAAGATGCGATACATCAGCGACGTGAACACAAAGGCCACCGCACCCTTGGACACAACGGATAGATAGGCTGTCACCGGCAGGGGCGATCCTTCATATACGTCAGCCGTCCATAGGTGATAAGGTACCACCGACAATTTGAAGGCAAACGCACTGAGCAGAAAGACGAAGGCGGTGATCTGCAGGCCGCTGCCGTCAAGCCGTTGGGAAAGGACGGAGAATTCCAGCGTACCTGTGGCGCCATACATGAGTGAAATGCCAAAGAGCGGCACACCGGAAGAAAGACCAGAACTAAGGATCAGCTTCATGGCACCTTCCGAAGAAGAGCGTCGGCCCAGGTCAAAGGCCGCGATGGCGGCGACGGGGATCGTCGCCAGTTCCAATGAGAGATAGAACATCAGCAGATGACCCGCCGATATCATGAAGTACATCCCAACCAGCGAGGAGAGCATGAGCACCAGGAACTCCGTCATGTGCGCAGATTTCTTCAGCCAGTCGCTGAAGAGCAGAGAGATCAGCCAGACGGCTGTTGCCAGCACGCCCTTCTGAAAGCCTGCGAGTCCGCCGGTCAGGAACATACCGCCGAAATAACGGCCATCCGTCTCCGGCAAGAATGACACGGCAGCGGACACCAGCAACAGCAGTTGAACGATCGATAACAACCGATCATGGGCCATGTCGCGCCCCAGCTTAAGGATGAGCAGCAGGAAAAGGATGGCCGTGACCATCAGTTCTGCCCGCATGGCGTAGATCAGATCCATTATATCTTCCATATTCCACACCGGTATCGGAACCGGCGACGTTTTCGGTTATGCGTTTACGTTAGTACCGACTCAGGGCAGGCTGCCAATCCGTTCGGTGATGGCCTGCGCGCCGGGTGTGATGAGCTCTACGATCCAACCTGGAGCTATGCCCATGGCCAGAATGCCGGCGATCAGCACGATGGCGGCCAATCGCTCGTGCCATCCGGCATCCGTGAGGGTCAGGTATTCCGTCTTCGTAATGGGCCCCATGACCGTTCGGCCGATGGCACGGAGGACATAGACTGCCGTCACCACGATCGACATGGCTGCCAGGATCGTGGACACTCGATACACGGGGCTCACGCGTTCCCATCCACCGACGAAAATGGTCATCTCGGCCACAAAGCCGCTGAGACCGGGGAGTCCGAGCGAACTCAGTCCTGCGATGAACATCACGGTGGAGACAAAGGGCATCACCTTCATCAATCCGCCCAACTCATCTAGCTGACGGGTATGTGTCCGTTCATAGATCATCCCGATCACAGCGAAGAAGAGCGCGGTCATCAGGCCGTGGGAGACCATCTGTAGTACAGCACCGGTGATGGCGGTTTTAGTCAGCAGTCCGATGCCGAGCAGCACGAAGCCGCAGTGGCTGACAGAAGAATAGGCGTTGAGGTATTTCAGGTCTTTCTGCATCATGGTGGCGAAGGCACCGTAGATGATCGCAACTGCGGAGATGACCACGATGGCGGTGCCGTATTCCCGAGCACCTTCGGGCATTAGCCAGGTAGCGGCCCGCAGACAGCCGTAACCGCCGAGTTTCATGGAGATGCCGGCCAGGAACATAGAACCCGCGGTGGGTGCGGAAGAGTGTCCATCCGGCACCCATGTATGGAAGGGAAAAAGGGCAGTGAAGACGCCGAAGCCCACGAACATCAATGGGAAGATGAACCGCTGTGCCTCTGCGGGGATACCCGTCGACACGATGTCGATCATGTCAAAGGTGCGCATCCCCACCGGAGCGGTGAAATAGATGGCCATCATGGCGACGAGGATGAGGGCGGAGGCGCCCATCAGCATAAGAGCCAGCTTATTGGCGCTATACTCCTTCCTCCCGCTGCCCCAGATGCCGATCAGCAGGAATTTCGGGATGACCGCGATCTCGAGGAAGAAGAACATCGAGAAGAGGTCGAGTGAGATGAAGAACCCATAGGCCCCCAGGGCGAGCAGGGTCAGCAGAAAGAAGAAGGTATTGGGGAGTTTCTCCATTTTCCAGGAGACGAGTACACCTGCGATGACCACCAGGGTCGTGAGCAGGATCATCGCGATGCTGATACCATCCACGCCCGTGTGTATTCCGATGTTCCAGTCGGGGTACCATTCGGCCCGGTATTCGAGTCGCATCGGGCCACCCGTGCCGTCGCCGTTGATATAAGCGGCATATAGCAGGATGGCGGCACCCAGTTGCAGGACGGCGCCGGCGAGGGCGATCCATCGCACCTGCTGCGGGCGGCCTGCCAGCAGGATGAGCAGGGCGGTGAGGAGCGGGATGAGCAGAAGTCCGATCGGGTTCATAATATCTTTATAGTATGTCGGCCGCGGATATCCGCCGCCGGGTGAATGATGTCAGGTCCAGCGGGAGATTGCGGCCAGGGCCAGCAGGATGACGGCCACCAGGAAGATCAGTGCGTATTGCTGCACTTTGCCAGATTGCAGTCCCCGGATCTTATGTGACAGGGCCAGGGTGGCCGTCCCGGCACCATTGATCAGTCCGTCCACCACCTGACGGTCGAACCATGCCGCTGGCCTGCCTATCCCGTTGAACAGGATCCGCCGGGTGATGAAAAGATATACTTCATCAATATAGAACCGGTGCTTCGCTGCGGTGTACAAGCCCCGCAGGGATGCGGCAAATCTCTCCGCACGATCCGAAGCATTTTTATGGAAACGCGCGGCCAGCAAGATGCCTAGTACGGCGATCATCACGGGGGCGATCGAAAAAGCCGGATGCAGGTGCGTCTCCAGCGGTTTTAGGTCAGATGTGACAAAATGACCGAAGGGGATGAAGCCGGAGAGCACCGTGGCGGCGGCCAGGATGGTCAGCGGCAGGACCATGGCGGCGCCGCCTTCTCCATGCCCGTGGCCTTCGCCGGCAGGACGATTCCAGAAGATCCGGAAATACAGGCGGAACATATAGAATGCCGTGAGTCCGGAAGTGAACAGTGCGGCACCAAAGACCCAGGGGCTGCGTTGGGAGGCCGCCATCAGGATCTCTTCCTTGCTGAAGAAGCCCGAGAATGGCGGGATCCCAGCAATGGCGAGACAGGCGATCAGGAACGTAAGATGGGTAACGGGCAGCTGCTTTCGGAGCCCGCCCATGTCGACCATTTCATTGCTGTGAACGGCGTGGATGACCGAGCCAGCCCCCAGGAAGAGCAGGGCCTTGAAGAAGGCATGGGTGAAGAGATGGAATTGCGATGCCATATACCCCAGTCCTGCCTCGCCGCCCTGCCCGGAAACGCCCAGGGAGAACATCATGAAGCCGATCTGCGACATGGTCGAATAGGCCAGTACCCGCTTGATGTCCGTCTGCGTGGTGGCGATGATCGCCGCAAACATCGCGGAGAACACGCCGATGCCGGTGATCCAGTTCAGGATGTCGGGGGCAGCGATGGCATACACGGGGAAGAGACGGGCCAATAAGAATACGCCCGCCACCACCATCGTGGCGGCGTGGATGAGGGCAGATACAGGCGTTGGGCCTTCCATCGCGTCGGGCAGCCAGATATGCAGGGGAAACATCGCGCTCTTGCCCATGCCGCCCATGAACACCAGGGCCAGTCCCCATGTGATGGCGCTGCAGCCCAGGAAACTCGGGGCGATCAGTGCCTGGAAATCGGGGTCATCGACCGCCGTGAGCCGTTCGATCAGGGTGAGGAAATCCAGTGAGCGGGCCTCATAACCCAGGACGAGGATACCGATAAGGAAACCCAGGTCGGCAAACCGTGTAACGATAAAGGCCTTCTTCGCGGCAGCAACGGCCGATGGCTTTTGATAGTAGTAGCCTATCAGCAAGAAAGAGGAAACGCCCACAAGTTCCCAGAAAATATAGATCTGAAAGAGGTTGGCGGAGAGCACCAGCCCCATCATCGAAAAAGTGAACAGGCCCAGGAATGCATAGTAGACGGGTATCCTGGCTTCTCCTTTCAGGTAAGATGAGCTGTAGACATGCACCATGAGGGAGACGACGGAAACCACCAGTAGCATCATCACCGAGATCGGGTCGACAAGAGCGCCCATATCGATCCGGAGGTCGCGGTCGAATATCAGCCAGGGGATATCAAGCGCCCTGATCTGCCGGAATCCAGCTGCATCGGATCCCCATTCGAAGAAATATCCATGTGCCAGTAGAATGGCCAATCCGGCTGACAGCGCAATAAAGCTCGTAGCGATGCCGGAGGATAGGGGGCCTGAGATGCGCCGGCTGAAAAGTCCCAGTATGAGGAAACCCAGCAGGGGCAGCAGCGGGATCAGGAGTATGAGGGCTGTTTGAGGCATGGCGGTAGTTTTTTCCGGGTCCTTCGGCGTTTCGGGCGGGTCAGTGTTTCAGGTTTTCGGCGCTGTTTACATCGATGGATCCGTGGCTCCTGTAAAGATGTATGATGATCGCGATGGCCACGGCTGCTTCTGCCGCCGCGATGGCGATGATGAACACGGTGAAGAAAAGCCCGTCCATCTTGTCTGTCCACACATATCGGTTGAAGGCGATAAAGTTGAGGCAGACGCTGTTGAGGATGAGTTCGAAGCTCATCAGGATGGTGATGAGGTTTCGGCGGGTCAGGAATCCATAGATCCCGATGAAGAACAGGGCGGCGCCGATGAACAGCATATGGTAGAGTCCGGGTTCCATCATGGCTGATTGGGTTTTGTGCGCATGGCGATGACGATGCAGCCGATCATGGCCGCGAGCAGCAGGAGGCTCACCACTTCAAAGGGAAGGGCGAAGCCATCGTCGCCCGTGGCGAGCATGCGGCGGCCGATGGCGGACACGCTGCGGTCGACTTCAGCGACGGCCGGGGTCGGAAAACGATGATTGACAAGCTGGATCATAACCAGTCCCATGCCCAGGAGTGCGGCTCCGGCGGCAGCGATCGTTCTCAGCGAGGGCGGCGAAGGCATGTCATCTCCTGCGCGCTGTGTCAGGAATACCGAGAAGATGATGAGTACGGCGATGCCTCCCGCGTACACCACGATCTGCACGGCGGCAGCGAATTCGAAGCGCATCCAGAAATACAGTCCGGCAATACCGATGAGACTGGTCAGCAGAAACACGGCGGAACGGAAGATGCGGCGCGTCCCGACGGACATCGCGGCGCTGACCAGGGTCAGGGCGGCCAGTAGATAGAATACGATCGTTTCTCCTTTCATCATTCGACTCCCTCCTGGAGTTTGGAATCCGGTTTGTTAAGGATGCGTGTCAGTTGGCTGCGGTCATAGACGCTGTGCTCGAAAGTCTGCGCCATGCGGATCGCATCGGTCGGACAGGCTTCGATGCAGAGGTTGCACATGGTGCAGAGTTCGAGGTGATATACAAACTTGTCGACCGCCTTTTTCTTCTTGCCTTCTGCATTCACTTCGAATTTGGTGACGACCTTGATCGTACCGTTCGGACAGGCCAGTTCGCAGGCGGTACAGCCCGTGCAGCGGTGTTCGTTGTTGTCGGTATGCGTCATCACGACTTCTCCCCGGAAACGCTCCGGCAGCACCAGCGTGGCGCGGTTGTCGGGGTACTGCTGCGTGATGATCTCCTTGTGATGGGTGAAATAATAACCTGTCATGCGCATCCCCTTCAGCAGGGAACCGACGGCTTCGGCTATCTCGGAAAAGTATCTGGTCAGAAACATCGGTTATGCTTGATTGTTATTATATCTATTTTCATCTGTTTCAGAAATGCCATTTGAGGATGGCGATCACCGTCACCAGCAGGATGTTCACCATCCCGATGGGCAGTAGGTAGCGCCATTCGAGGTTCAGGAGCTGGTCGATCCGCAGGCGAGGAAAGGTCCACCGGAACCACATCATCAGGAAGATCAGGAAGAAGGTCTTCCCGAAGAACCAAAGCGACGACGGGATCCAGTCCATGATCCCGTTGAATGCCGACCATTCGCCGATGTGCAGCGGCATCCATCCGCCCAGGAAGAGCGTGGCACCGATCGCACAGACGATGAATACATTGATGTATTCGGCGAGGAAGAAGAGCGCAAATTTCATCCCGGAATATTCGGTATGGAAGCCGCCGGTGAGTTCGGATTCGGCTTCTGCCATATCGAAGGGGGCACGGTTGGTTTCGGCCGTGACGGCGATCATATAAATCACGAAGGCGATCAGCACGGGGATATGTCCCTTGAAGATCCACCAGCCATTGGACTGCGCTGTTACGATGTCGGAGATCTGCAGGCTCCCGGTGAGCACCACGACGGTGAGGATCGACAGGCCGGCAGAGAGTTCGTAGCTAACGATCTGGGCACCGCTACGCATGGCGCCGAGCAGGGAGTATTTGTTGTTGCTGCTCCAGCCGGCCATGAGGATGGCGATCACGTTGAGTGAGGAAATGGCCGTCACGTAGAGTACGCCGATGTTGAGGTCCCAGATCTGGAAATCTTTTGCGAAGGCGATCGGCGCCATGAGGAGCATGGCCGCGATCATGGCGATGAAAGGCGCGAGGTTGAAGAGAAAGCGGTCGACCCCGTCTGGTGTCATGCCTTCTTTGACGAGGAGTTTGAGGGTGTCAGCGAGCGACTGCATCAACCCTTTCGGCCCGACGCGGTTGGGACCGAGCCGGATCTGCATGAATGCTGATACCTTACGTTCCATGAGGACGAGGACCAGTCCCAGTCCGGCGAAGAGGCCGATCACCGCGATGCCAACAATGATCATCTCAAAGGCCAGTGCCCAGGCGGGCGGGAAGGTCTCATAGAGCCATCTGTGAATGAGGTCGGTCAGTTGAGCTAAATTCCACATATAATAGATGTTGGTGGCGCCGGCACGGTTCTGTTCCGATCGCCGCTATCTGTCGATGTCGGGTATCACCAGGTCGAAGCTGCCCATGATGGCGACGAGGTCGCCGATCTTTTGTCCGCGCACAGTGTGATCCAATGCGCTGAGGTTGGAGAAGCCGGGCGACCGGTACTTGATGCGATAGGGTGTCAATCCTCCTTCGCTGACCAGATACACGCCGAAGTCTCCGCGGGCTGTTTCAACCCTGGAGTAATATTCTCCCTTCGGGACCTTCAGTACGGCCTTGGTCTTGGCCTGGAAGTCGCCTTCGGGGATGTTGTCGATGAGTTGTTCGATGATGTGCAGCGACTGCCGCATTTCCTGCATCCGCACCAGGTAACGGCTGTAGGTGTCACCTTCCGTACCGATGATCTGCTGGAAGTCGAGCCGGTCGTAGATTCCGTAGGGCTGCACCTTCCGGATATCGCAATCGACGCCGCTGGCGCGGCCGGTGGGGCCGCTACAACCATAGGAGATGGCGTCTTCCTTCGACAGCACCCCGACGCCGCGGGTGCGCGCACGGAAAATCGTGTTGCCGGTGACGAGTTCGTCGTATTCGGGCAGTTTTCGTTTGAACTGAGCGATGAATTCCTTCACACGGCGGTGGAAGTTGGGATGTATGTCATACATCACGCCGCCCGGGACCATGTAGTTCATAGTTAGTCGGGCGCCGCAGGATTCTTCCATGATGTCATTGATCATCTCGCGTTCCCGGAACGCGTGGAAGAAGGGCGTGAATGCCCCGATATCCATGGCCATGGCTCCCCACCAGAGGACATGCGAGGCGATGCGCGTGAGTTCGCCCATCAGCACGCGGATGACTTGCGCACGTTCGGGTACTTCCAGCTGCAGGCCCTTTTCGACGGCCATGGCGCAGGCGTGGTTGTTGATGTGTGCGGAGAGGTAATCCATCCGGCTGGTGGCGTAGATGAACTGCCGGTAGCTAAGGCTTTCGCTCATCTTTTCGATGGAGCGATGGATGTATCCGAGGTGTGGCTCGACCTTCCTCACCGTCTCCCCATCGAGGGTGATGACGAGGTGGAGCACCCCGTGTGTGGCCGGGTGCTGCGGGCCTACGTTGATGATCAGTTCGCCTTTGTCCGTTGTGCCGATTTCTTCCACCATGGTCGTGGCTTAGAGTTTTATCATATTCACGGGATCCTCATAATCCTTGCGGAGCGGGTATCCCGTCCAATCGTCGGGGAGGATAAGTTTCCTCAGGTCCGGGTGACCGGTGAAGTTCACGCCGAACAATTCGAAGACTTCCCGCTCATGGAATTCGGCCGTCCGCCAGATGTCAGACACGGTCTGGATCACGGGCGTTTCCCGGTCGAGTTTCACCTTTACTACCATTGTATGACGATATGCAGTGGAGCTGAGGTGATAGACCATCGTGAGATGGGTCTTCCAGTCAACGCAGGTGAGGCAGAAGAGATAGTCGAAGCGCAGGTCTTCCCGATGTCGGATGAGCCGTGCAAGGTCGGGCCAGGCTTCAGCGGATACCTGGAAGTTCGGCCATTCACCAGCCGTGTCAACGACCGCGTCCGGTGCGACTTCTGCCATGACGGTTATGAGTGCTTCGGTTGTCATATTTATATTTATATCCCTGGACAATCAGTCCGTTCCGCTGTTATCAGATGTTCTTTCCGTCGATATCGATCCGTTCTCGTTTACCACCGCTTTTGATCTTCTCCTGCAGGGTGATGAGTGCGTGGAGCAGGGCTTCCGGGCGCGGCGGGCATCCGGCGACGTACACATCCACCGGGATGACGTGATCGGCGCCTTTCACCACCGAGTAGGTATTGTAAAAGAACGGGCCGCCACTGATGGCGCAGGCACCCATGGCAATGACGTATTTTGGGTCGGCCATCTGGTCGTAGAGCCGTTTGAGGACGGGCGCCATCTTATTGACGATGGTGCCGGCGATGATGATCACATCTGCCTGACGGGGGGTAGCGCGCGCCACTTCGAATCCGAAGCGGGAGAAATCATACTTCGCCGCGGCGGTGGACATCATCTCGATGCCACAGCAGCTCGTAGCGAAAGTGAGTGGCCAGAGCGAGTTGCTGCGGGCCCAGTTCACCACATCTTCCAGTGGGCCTGAAAGTATCCCCCCACCGGGTGTTTCATGGACGAGGCCCGGGAATTTCGCCGGTTGCTTGTCTGGATTCATGAGCGCGTTATGTTTATCGACCTGATCCTTTCAGGCTCATATTTATATTTATTTTTCCCTTCCATGATATTACGACCAATTGAGCGCACCTTTTTTATGTGCGTAGAGGAAGCCGATGAACAGGATGAAGAAGAAGATAAGGATCTCAACGAGGGCCGGCCATCCCACCTGCCGGACCACGACGGCCCAGGGATAGAGAAATATCAGTTCTACATCGAAGATGAGGAAGATCAGGGCGAAGAGGTAGTAGCCGACGTTGAACTGGATCCAGGTCTGTCCGGTGGTCTTGATGCCACATTCATAAGCCTGTCCTTTTTGCGGGTTCCAGCTGGCCTTCAGTACAACCCGGGACAAAAGGATGGCGATGACGGAGAATGTCACGGCGGCTAGTATGAGCACGATCATCGAGGCGGGTCCCATGGCAGAAATTTAGGTTATCGTCCTGCCGCCGTTATTGGCAGCATTCGTCAATCGTTGAAACGAATATAACGAACCCGTGCAAAATAATCTACAAAAGATGGGGGTAGATTAGTTGGCGTCGTGTGCTCTATCACACAGGTCATTTTTGGGGCGATGGCGACCGAAATATGTCAATTGTGACATATTCTGGCGGTCAATCCTCCGTGCCGGTGTCGGTTTCTATG
>CAJBZC010000072.1 GCA_903959965.1 uncultured bacterium | reverse complement strand
TGAAGTCGCGGATATGCTTCCATTCGAGTCCGACATGAAATTCCGATCGGGTTTCCATGTGAACGGGGATGCCGTCATTGTTTTTTTTCAGAATTTCCAGGACGTGATATTTGCCGAGGAGTTCCAATCCATCGATGGTTACCGGTCCTCCGGTACCCTTGAAGATCCGTTCTGAGTCTTCTCCAACCTGTCGGATCCCGTATTCTTTTCCTTTCTGTGTTTGGATGGTAAGGGTACGGTCTATCTCTCCGGGCGCGTATCCCAAGATCTCCATGGCGGTGGGATCATCTCTGCGTCCTTTGACCTGGGAGTCGTAGAGGCTGTTGCAATCGATGAGGTAGTGTTGACCGATGCCGAGTTGTGGCGCATATTCGTGATCGTAGCGGGAGATCAGGCGGCCGGTGTGATCGAGCAGGTGAACTTCGGCGCCGAAGAATGCCTTGGCGAGCACGGAGCCCCGGCCTTCGAGTGAGATTTCCGGAATGTCGGTATAAATTGGCAGGGACGCTGATTTCCCGGACGCGATGTTGGTGATGCGATAGAGTTTCTCTGGCAGGGCCTCATATTTTTTCAGTAGTGCCACGAGTCGGGAAGGCCGGGCTTTGACGATGGCTTCCCGCAGGTCTTCTGCATCTTCTTCGAATCCTCCGTCGGACATGTATATGGCGTCACCGAGGTAGTTCTGCCATCGGGTATGGGCATCACGGAAAGCGAGGGCGTAGGCTTTAAGTTGTGCTTCATCCGGCGTGTAGGATTCGATCCGAAAGGTGGGTGTAGGGATCATCATGCTGAAAATTAAGTAATTATTTCAGCCGATGGAAGTCTCTCAAGCTTGAGATAGGAGTTTACGAGGTCAGAGATACCTGTCGCCCGGGTTTCTCTGCACTTTCACTGTTGCGGGGTTTCCTTCGAGTACGCAACAAGGGTCGGTGTTTGATGTCACCACTGCGCCGGTGCGGGCGATGCTGTGATCTGCGAGTGATACGCCATGTTTGACCACGCCGCCGGCGAGGACTGCGGCGGATCGACCGATGGTGGCGGCTCCGGCGGCAACGGCTCCGGGGCCGAGGCTGGATAAATCATCCATGCGGGCGTCATGCTCCAATACGGCGCGTGAATTGATGATGCAGGCCATACCTATAGTGGCGCCGGCGTTGATGATGGCGCCGGGCATGATGCAGGTGCCCGGCCCTATGACTGCGGTGCGGGAGACGATGGCGGAGGGGTCGATGATGGTGGCGAGTGAGATATCCGGGCAGTCGGCCTGCAGTTGCCGGGTGATGCGTTCGCGGGCGCTGTTGTCGCCGATGGCGATATGCAATTGCAGTCCGGTGTGGGCGGCGGCGAGTGCGGGCAGCAGGGATTCGTTTCCGAGGACGGGGTGGTCTAGGAGGCGCTCTCCGACGGGTTTGAAGGAGTCGAGCAGGCCGACGATATGGAAGCGGCCCGTGCGTTCGGCCATTTCAAGGATCACGCGGGCGTGGCCGGAGGCGCCGAAAACGATCAGCGGGATGGGGTTCATGGTGCAATGATAAGAAAGGAGCACGGGAATGTCCAGGGGTGGGGGGCTTTACCGCGAGGGAATACTGGGGGGGGTG
>CAJBZC010000071.1 GCA_903959965.1 uncultured bacterium | reverse complement strand
GGGCGTAACCGAGGCCGGAAGTATGTGAAAGCAGATGACGGATGGTGATCTCGGATCGGGCCGCAACCGTGGTATAGCTGGTGTCTGCGACATTGTAAGATTCGAGCACGCGGGGATTGGCGAACTCGGGGATGTATTTGGACACAGGATCGTCAAGTCCGAACTTCCCTTCTTCCATCAGCATCATCACGGCCGTGCTCACGACAGGCTTCGTCATGGAGGCGATGCGGAAGAGATGATCGGTGCGCATGGTTTGCTTCGTCTCAATATCACTGTAGCCGAAGGCCTTGTGGTAAACAATGCGTCCGTCGCGGATGATCATCATGACCGAGCCGCTGAGTTGTCCTTCGTCAACGTGTTGTTTGATGAAGGCATCGATCCGGCCCAACCTTTCGGCTGAAACACCATGAGCGGCGGGCGATGCAGGCGTGAGCAGGCCCTCATAGGATTGTGCCTGGAGCCCGGCGACAAAGGAGGTTATGGCGATAAACAGTAGGAGCAATCTTTTCATACCTAAGGTTTTGGGGATGAAAAGATATGAAAATTATGCCTCAGCCAAGGTGTCCGACCTGTCCAATTTCATCCAGATTTCAGCAGTGCTGCAACCTCAGCATCCTCCACCTGGGTGAAATCTTCGTAAAACGCGCCGACGCCCGCGAAATCCCCGGGGGTGTGCAGGACAATGAGCTCGTCCACCTCGGATCTAAGCACACGGACGGCGGCTGCCGGAGCCACGGGCACGGCGATGATGATCCGGGTGGGATGTTGCCGGCGTATCATCGGGAGGGTGGCCAGCAGGGTCTGCCCGGTGGCGATCCCGTCGTCGATGATGATCACGGTGCGGTTGCGCAGGGGGATGTCCGGCCGATCTCCTTTCAGTCGAAGCCGTTTTTCATTCAGTTCCCTTCGGATGCGTGCGGTTTCAGATTCGAGCCAACAGGGATCTAGATCCTGTCCGTCGTTCAGCACCCGGTCTTCTGTTGTCAAGGCTCCAACAGCATACTCCGGGTTGTTGGGATGCCCTATTTTCTTGCTCAGGAGGATATCGAGGGGGAGTGACAGGGCGCGGGCTACTTCCGCGGCAACGGGCACGCCGCCGCGCGGGATGGCGATCACGATCCCGGCGCATCCTCTCAGATGTTCGAGGGCTGAAGCCAGCGCCTGTCCTGCTGCTTTTCGGTCGGCGAATAATGGGGCATCATTCATGGTTCGGCAGATGTCGAGTAAACCATTCGACGGCCAGCTGCGACACCTTGTCCAGGCAGCCGGGTTCTTCAAAAAGGTGGGAGGCATCATGAATGACGGACAGTTTTTTCACCGCCCGGATCTGCGGATATGCGGCCCGGTTCAGGGCGAGGACTTCCGGATCCTTTTTCCCGGCGATGAGTTGAATGGGTGTATCAAGGCGGGGCAATAGTTTTTCGACCAGATCGATCCGTCCACCTCTGGAGACGATCGCATATGGCTTTTGCGAATAGAGGGAAGCAGCTACGGCAACGGCGGCGCCGGTACTGGATCCAAAGTAGGCGGTCGGAAGTCCCTGTGCTCCGGCTTGGTGGCCGATCCATTCGGTTACGGTTTTCAGTCGGTCAGACAAAAGTCCAATGTCCCTGCTCCAAACAGGGTCCTTCTCTTCCATGGCCGTCATCATATCAAACAACAAGGTGCCAAAACCGGCTGGCTGGAGTTTGTGGGCAACCAGGGCATTGCGGGGACTGAACCGGCTGCTGCCATTCCCATGAACGAATACGATGAGGCCCCGAGCGTTTCCCGGAACCACTAGTCTGCCTTCCAGGTATCTGTTTCCGGCCGGGATCTTTACATCCCGCTTGCACACATCCTCCATGATTCTGACTTTCAGACAAAAATAGGGGCGCGTCTGGCGCCGGCGCGTGACCTTCGTCAGCCGGACAGGCGAGAGATGTCAGGCCTTATCCCGTCATATGTTGATCCGGTCGATAAATCGGGAATCCAGCCGATACACGAAGGCTCGTTTATCTTCCCCATCACGTTCTCGTATGATCAGGTTATCTTCCTCCTTGAACGTCTGTCGGAAGCAGCTGTTGATGTTGTTGATGGATATGCTGCGACGGGCTTTCTGCAGGGAGGCGTCCTTGCTGGAAACACCGAGGGTCTTGTTGATGGCTTGTGTATCTGTGGTATTGCCCGCCAGGGTTTCCTTCAGCAGCATGTCCAGCAGGGCAAGTTCGGTAGGATTGAGTTGTGTCAGGAAAAATGCTGTATCATTTTCCACCGGAACAGGGCTGTGGATGTCGGCTTGCCCGGATGCATCAGTCTGATCCTGCGACATATCCAATGAAGCTTGGCCGATAGTTTCCTGGTGTTTGTATAAATGCGGTGCAGCTTTGTTTTTCTTTCTTTTTCTGTTCCAATAAAGGAGCGCGCCCGCCAGGCCAACAAGGGGCAGGATCGTGGAAAGCAGGATACCTCCATGTTGATCCAGACCAATCATCAGACTTGAAGAAATCGGTTTGAAGATGGGTTGTGGCAGATGCTGGTTGAAATCATTCAACGTGACATGCATGCGGTCATACCTGACGGTGTCAAATCTGCCCATCAACAGATGGAGGGTGTCCCGAAGCAGGATGAACTGCCTGTATTGTTCGTCGAACAGACGATCATCCCGGCCGAAGTTGAGCAGTTTGTCGATCAGTTGTTCCTTCGGTTCTAGGATCCGGTTGTTGGGAATGTCGTAGAGTTTGACCGCGAATGTCCGGCAATCCAGAAAACCGAAGGGAGTGAAACAGAAAGACATATTATCATTTCTACTTGAATCCAGGTCGTTGAAATCATCCCGGATCTTCCCAAGGGAAGTCCATCTTCGGGTACTGAAATCATATTTGAATACGCTGTCAACCAGGATCTTCCTGGCGAAGGGATGATGTGATGAGGAAAAGCTCCCGATGACGTAGAATGCGTCTGATGCGGGATCATAATAATGGTAGTTCAGTTCATTGGGGAGCCCGTTGCCACCGGTCAGAAAATCCCAGTCCCGGTTGGAAGCGCGATACCGCATGAAGAAATCCCGGGTGTTCCAGAAACCATAGCCTCCATACTGATAGATGGTATCCTTGCGCATGAAGGCCATCATGAGGAAATTGTCTCCCGCGAAAACTGAAGAGTCCAGGCGTCTGACTTTCGGACCCTGATCATTTTTTTCCAAGAGATGTACCTGATGGGTGCCGTCCCGGAGCAGAAAGTTTTCGGGGCCTTTTTTAATCAGGATCAGTTTGCCATGCGAGTGGTCCTGAAGTCCGAACCAATATCCTTTGGGCAGGTAAGCAACCGTTCTGGATACGGTATCCCGCAGC
>CAJBZC010000070.1 GCA_903959965.1 uncultured bacterium | reverse complement strand
CTTATCCTTCGCAAAGGTGAACATCCCCACACCAGGGTACAGGATGACGACCGGATTCGGATCGCGCAGGGCCGGACTGTTCGGATGCTTGCAGGTTTCGTAATATTCAGTGTAGCCCGCGCGATAGGTTTCGAACAGCGGGGCCAGGGTGTCCTTGAGTTGCTTCGCATCGGACAGATCCGCAGCGGGCGCCAGGTTCAACACCAGCGGAGCGATCTTGGTCCGAAGGAAATGGTCCGGGCAGCTCGTTCCCATGGGTGCCAGCCGGTCGATATCATTCGAATCGATGAATTCCAGCACGCGTGCATCATCGGTGAAATGCCCGACCATCCGCTGTTTGGAGGAACAGAACCCGCGCAGGACAGGCGCCAGCGCGATGGCCTGACGTCGACGATCCGCCTCCGGCAACGCCTCGATGCGCTGACCGCCAAAGGGCTGACCCTGACGATCGAAATTTTCCTGGAGGTATTCAGCACATTTTTCTATGACCTCCAGGGTGTTGATGTACGATTCATAGGCCGTGTCACCCCAGGTGAACAGTCCGTGCGAACCCAGCATGATCCCCCGGATACCGGGGTTTTCGTCCAGGCAACGACGCAGCTGTAGTCCCAGATCAAAACCCGGACGCTGCCAGTCGACCCAGCCGATAGCCCCGCCAAACAGTTCCTGCGTGATCCGCTTGCCATCCTTTGCTGCAGCGATCGCGATGGCCGCATCCGGATGCAGGTGATCAATGTGTTTGAACGGCAGCATGCCGTGCAACGGCGTATCGATCGAAGGCGCCTTCGAATCCAGATCGTAAATGCAGTGATTGAAGAGTCCGACCATCTCGTCCTCATGCTCGATGCCGCGATATACGTTTTTAAGATCGAGCAGACGGTCCATATACAATGCTGCCAGTCCGTTGCGCTTCATGGTACCCAGGTCGCCACCGCTGCCCTTGACCCACATCACTTCCGTCTGCGCACCCGTCAGCGGATCGGCAGCCATGGCCTTGCAGGAAGTATTTCCGCCGCCGTAATTCGTGAGCCGGAGATCGGCACCCAGGAGATTGGAACGATATACCAGCAAGGCAACCTCATCGCCCTCCAGGCGGGCGGCCGCCTCATCATCCCACAAATAACTGACATGCTTGAACGTGCGCTTCGAATTAGACATGTGGCAACCTTTTTTAAGGGAATAACTTTGCAATAAAGATAAAGCAAGTACAGGCTGTCACCATCATGCCCTGTCTTGCTAAAGTCAGTCTTGATACCAGGGTACTGTTCCGTTTACAGGCTTTGCACTACTTTTACCCCGGCCACGACACCTATACCCGCCACCATGGCATCCGAAAACATATACCGGCATATCCTGATCGACGAAGAATCGGTGACCCCGAAATACCTTCAGATCGTTAATTCAGTCCTGAAAGCGGTTCAACACGGACATATCGATAAGGATTACGTGCTGCCCTCCATCAACGACCTCAGTTTCGAGCTTAATATCGCCCGCGATACGGCCGAACGTGCCTACCGGCAACTCAAGAAACTCGGCTTGGTGGGTTCCATCCCGGGCAAGGGCTATTTCATTCTCGATGCAGACATCCGCCAGGACATCAGGGTGCTCTTGCTCTTCAATAAATTGAGTGCACATAAGAAGATCATCTATGATGCCTTTGTGGACACCCTCGGAGATCGCGCGGCGATTGATTTCTACATTTACAACAACGATCTTGCCCTATTCCACCGACTCGTCAGAAACCGACGAAAGGGATACTCCCACCTCGTCATCATCCCCCACTACCTCGACGGAGAGGAGAAAGCCGCAGAAATCATCGACAGCCTCACAGCAGGTCAGCTGATCCTACTCGATAAGGCCGTGGAAGGCGTTCAACGTCCTTTCGGTTCGGTGTACGAAGACTTCGGGGCCGATATCTACGGCGCGCTGGAACAGGCCCTGCCGAACCTCAGTCGCTATAAACGGCTCAAACTGCTAATCCGCACCCCATCCTACTTCCCGGCAGAAATTCGCGAAGGATTCGAACGGTTCTCCATCCAGTATGCCTTTCCGTTCGAAACCCTCGAGGATACCGATCAAGTCCGGCCGGCTTCGGGCGATATATTCCTGAGCCTGACGGAAGACGACATGCTGACGCTGATCGATCGGATACAATCCGACGGACTTCAACTGGGATCGGACGTTGGATTGATCTCTTACAACGAAACACCCTGGAAGCGATTCATCCTCAACGGCATCACCACCATCTCCACCGATTTCAAAGCCATGGGAGAGATGGCCGCCCGGATGATCCTCGATAAGACCTCCGGACAAATAGCAGTTCCCTTCGCCCTCACCCTCCGAAACTCCCTGTAAAAACACCCTTTCGGTATGAAAATGAAAAAAGGATTCAGGATCTTCTCCGTGTCGCTGGCGGTTGTACTGGCCGCCTATTTCACCTGGTCGGGTACCGGTCGCAAACAGCCTCTGGTGGACATCCGGCTGGAGATCGACAGCACCTACTCGTTGTTTACCGACTCCGGCAAAGGCAACCTCGTCGGGATCAGTCCCTATATGCTGCCGGTGGACTACGCATCCCGCCAGCATTTCCTCAACAAACTCGACGGTTACATGCAGGCAGCAGAACTCAAGGGATGGCTCACCCCAAAAACCGTGGTCATCTTCCCGGAATACATCGGTACCTGGCTGGTGGTGGAAGGGCAAAAAAGCAGCATCTACCAGTCCCCGACGGTGGAAAAGGCCATGAGGACCTACATGACCTCCAATCTATTCTCCTACCTGCGCGACTGGTTCACGACCCCGGATGATACAGGTGACAAGCTTAGCCATTCCATTTTTGCCAGCCAGGGCTTCAAGATGGCTGCCAGCTACCGTGAGGTCTTCGGCGTGCTGGCGCGCAAATATGGAGTGACGATCATCGCCGGCTCCATCCTCCTGCCCAATCCGGAAGTGGTAGACGACCGCATCCGCATACGAATGGGTCCGCTCTACAACATCACGGCGGTCTTCGACCCGAATGGCAGCATCCGTCCGCACCTCGGCCGGAAATGCTTCCCGGTGGCCGAAGAACAACCCTTCGTCGCACGGGAAACGCCCGACAAGACGCCCGTCTTCGACCTACCCTGCGGACGCGCCGCCGTTCAGATCTGCGCTGACAGCTGGTTTCCGGAAAGCTATTCGAGCCTCGAGAACCGGGCTCCGCAGATCATAGCCGTGCCGGCTTACACTGCGGGCGTGGGCAGTATGGACAGTCTGTGGAAAGGCTACAGCGGATATCCGGCACCCGCAGATGTCGACAGCACCGACCTCGGACGGATTACCCTGGCGGATGCCTGGCAGAAATACACCCTGCCCGGTCGTATCCGCAAGAGCTCTGCCAACTTCGGCATGATCGTACCCCTGCGAGGGAAAATGTGGGATCTGGGCACCGATGGCAGCATCATCGCCGTGGCCGGCGACAGCGTCTTCACGGCCCGCCGCTCAACAGGTGCAGCCATCGTCAATATGTACCTGCACTAATCTCAACGGGGCGTCATCCGCACCACCGGCACGATCATCTCTTCCAATGAGATCCCGCCATGCTGGAAACTGTTGCGGTAATAGTTCGCAAACTGGTTGAAATTATTGGGATAGCAGAGAAACCGCTCCTCCCGGGCGAAAATATAAGATGAATTGACCGTCGGCGTGGGAAGACCCGCCACCTTCGGATCCCGGAAGGCCAGCACATCCTGCGGACTGTAATCCAGATTTCTTCCGTGCTTGTAGCGCAGGTTGGCCGTAGTCAGCCTGTCGCCCACCACCTTGCAGGCATCCTTTACCCGCACCGATCCGTGATCGGTGGAGAGGACAACGGAAACACCCTTCTCGGCCAGTTTTCGCAGCATCTGCAGCAATGGAGAATGCTCAAACCAACTGCGCGTAAGACTCCGGTAACTCCGCTCATCCCCGGCCAGCTCCTTGAGGACTTCCATCTCCGTTCGGGCATGGCTGAGCATGTCCACAAAATTGTACACCACGATCGACAGATCGAAATTCAGGAGATTGTGTGCCCCTTCGGCCAGTTTCTGCGCATCCTGGTGCGAGGTGATCTTATGATAGGACGTCCGGATATCCTCCCGCCGCAATCGCTTCAGCTGCGCGCGGAAGAACTCCTCTTCATGCAGATTTTTGCTGCCTTCCTCCTCATCCTGCTTCCATTTTCCCGGAAACTGCCGCTCGATCTCCACCGGCAGCAGGCCGGCAAATACGGCGTTCCGGGCATACTGCGTGGCCGTCGGCAGGATGCTGTAGAACATATCCTCCTGTACGATCCGGAAGATCTCGGCAAACACCGGCTCGATCGCCTTCCACTGGTCAAACCGCAGGTTGTCGATCAACAGCCAGAGCGTCGGACGGCCCTTTTCGACATGCGGAAGGATCAACCGCCGGAACAGCGTATGACTCATCACGGGCGCCTCTTCCTGCAGCCGGGGGTCGACCCAGGAAGCATAGTGACGCGATACATATTTAAAAAACTCGGCATTGGCGTCGCTTTTATGCGACTGATGAACATCCTGCATCTCCGGGCTGTCGGATCGCTCCATCGCCATCTCCCAAAATGTTAGGCGGCGGTAAATGTCCATCCAGCCCGCATGGTCCGGGTCGCTGTTCAGCGCCATGAACAGCTGGCGGAACTGCTGCTGGTAGTCTGACGTGGTTTTTTCCGCCACCAGCCGCCGGTTGTCGATGATCTTCTTCAGGCTTGACAGCACCTGGTGCGGATTGACCGGCTTGATTAGATAATCGCTGATCTGCGCGCCAATCGCCTCATCCATGAGATTTTCCGTCTCGTTCTTGGTGATCATGACGACGGGGATATGCGCATCCTGTTCCTTGATGCCTGCCAGGGTCTCCAATCCGGTCATCCCCGGCATCGTTTCGTCCAGCAACACGATATCCACCTGATTCGAACGGAGAAATTCCAGGGCATCAGGGCCGTTTGAGAGCATAGTCACCGAATATCCCTTCGCTTCCAGGAATCGTTTCTGGGATTCGAGGCTTTCGATCTCATCATCGACCCAAAGGATCTTCGCCAGTGACATGTTGCGTTGATTTTAGCGTACGAAGTTAACCTTCCGTGGCATACCCGGGGGACTATCGTAATTTTGCACCACAAATCACGACAAGATGGCGTTCCGTAAGATCATCAACGACCCGGTGCACGGCTTCATCACCCTCGACGATCCCCTGATATACAAGGTGATGTCGCACCCCTGGTGCCAGCGCCTGCGCAGGATCTCGCAGATGGCCCTTTCCCACCTGGTCTACCCCGGCGCCGTCCATACCCGGCTGCACCACGCGCTTGGCGCCTATCACCTCATGACCCTCGCCCTGCAGGAACTCAGATCAAAAGGCGTAGACATCAGCCCGGAAGAAGAACAGGGCGCCCGCATCGCCATCCTCTTGCACGACATCGGCCACGGTCCCTTCTCCCATGCCCTGGAAAGCGTCGTAATCCCCGAGATGAGCCACGAAGCCATCTCCCTGCTCATCATGGAAAGACTAAACGATGAATGTGAAGGCAGGTTACAGACCGCCATCGATATCTTCCGGGGTACGCATCCCAAGAGATTCCTGCACCAGCTGGTGAGTGGCCAGCTGGATGTAGACCGGATGGACTACCTCGCCCGCGACAGTTTCTTCACCGGCGTGATCGAGGGAACGATCGGATACGACCGGATCCTGAAGATGCTGACCGTGCATGGCGATTCGTTGATGGTGGAGGAAAAGGGCATCTATTCGATCGAGAAATTCCTGGTGGCCAGACGACTGATGTACTGGCAGGTCTATCTCCATAAGACCGTCATCAGCGCGGAAGTCGTACTGGTCCGCATCTTCGAGCGTGCCCGGGAACTCGCCGCGGCCGGAGACATGACCGTGCGCCGGTCGGATGCACTCGGGCTCTTCCTGTTTCGGGAAGAACCCATTGACCCTGCCCGTCACCTGGCGGAATTCTGCCGCCTCGACGATGCCGATGTGATCGTCGCGATCAAGCAGTGGAGCTTCCACCCGGACAGGGTCCTGTCGATCCTATGCCATGCCCTGCTGGATCGGAAACTCTTCAAACTCAGGCTGCAGTCGGAACCCGTCCCGCAGCATGAACTCGAATCCATGCAGCAAGCCCTGAAACAACAGCTGTCCATGAATGACGAGGAAGTCCGTTACCTGGCATTTACCGGTACGGCTGTCAACCGACTCTACAATCCAAACGACGAACGTATTGACATCCTTTTCCGCGATGGCTCTGTGCGGGATATTTCCCAGGTCGATCACGCACTGATCCACCAGACCCTCTCCCAACCAGTGAAAAAATTCTACCTTTGCCACCATCCGGCCAACCTTTAGTGGACATTTTACGTCTATGTATACTGGCACCGTCTCGTTGCGTTGCCGACCCGATGAATAATCGAAACAGGCTGGGTTGAGAACCCCGCATTCCATCAGAAAAAAGGCTCCAACCCAGAACTATGCAATTCAGCGCTGCTCAGATTTCATCTATTATCAACGGCAGGGTGGAAGGCGACTCTTCCGCATCAGTTTCCTCTTTCTCCAAGATCGAAGAAGCTTCCGCCGGTCAGCTGGCCTTCCTGGCCAACCCCAAATACGAAGAATACCTCTACACGACCGGGGCGACGATCATCATTGTGAACGATCACCTCGAACTGAAGTCGGTCATCAAGTCCACCCTCATCCGGGTGCCAGATGCCTATTCAGCCTTCGCCCGGCTGTTATCGGCCTACCAGGATATCGTGAGCCTGCAACTGAGCGGGATCGAACAACCCAGCCAGATCGCACCGACCGCCAGCCTCGGCGAACGGGTCTACGTCGGTGCGTTCGCCTACTTAGCAGATCAGGTGACCATCGGAAACGATACCAAGATACATCCTCAGGTCTACCTGGGTCGGAACGTCCGCGTGGGCAACAACACCGTAATACATCCGGGCGTGAAGATCTACCACGACTGCGTGATCGGGGATCATGTGATCATTCATGCAGGCACTGTGATCGGCAGCGATGGATTCGGTTTCGCACCCCAGGCAGACGGGTCCTATAGCAAAGTGCCGCAGATCGGCAACGTGGTGGTGGAAGACCATGTAGAGATCGGTGCCAACACCTGTATCGACCGGGCCACCATGGGTTCCACCATCATCCGGCAGGGATCCAAACTCGACAACCTCATCCAGATCGCACACAACGTGGAAGTGGGTTGCAAAAACGTCATCGCCGCCCAGGCCGGTATCAGCGGCAGCACCAAGATCGGCGACCATGTACAGATCGGCGGACAGGCCGGCATCGCGGGGCACATCACGATCGCTGAAGGAACCCGTGTTGGAGGTCAAAGTGGCGTGACAAAAGCCATCAAAACGCCCAACACCGCGCTGAACGGCACACCAGCCTTCGATTACAAGACCTCACTGCGTACACAGGCACTCGTGAGACAGCTGCCAGAAATGGAACGACGCATGCAGGAAATTGAACGCATAGTGCAGCAACTCAGGCATGCGAATCTTTGATCGGATGATGCCGCACATACGGTCATGCAACCTGCCATCCGGCATAAAGCTACTCCACAGGGAATGATCGTTCCCTACCTGATAAATGAATTATCTTTGCGCCCTTAAAACCTTATAGGACATGGAGCCAGGCTTCAATCCAGACTTTCAGCATACCCTTAAGAGCTCCATCAGCATCTCCGGCACGGGGCTGCATACGGGCATCAATGTGGACATGACCCTGAATCCGGCCAACCCGGGATTCGGCATACAGTTCAAGCGGATCGACCTCCCCGGACAACCGGTAGTGAAGGCCGACTGCGACCTGGTGACGGACACTTCTCGGGGTACCACCCTGGAAGATAACGGCGCGCGCGTCAGTACCGTCGAGCATATTCTCGCCGCCCTTGTGGGCCTGGGGGTCGACAACTGTCTGATCGAAGTCAATGGCCCCGAAATCCCGATCATCGATGGCAGCTCCCAGCCCTTCGTCGAGATCATCGACGAAGCAGGAGTATTCGAACAGGATGCCGCCAAGAACTGGTACACCATCGACACCAATATCACCTACCACAACGAAGGAAAGCGTGTCGAACTCGTGGCTATGCCCGCCACCGAATATAAGGTGACCACCCTGATCGATTTCAACAGCCCCGTCCTGGGCACCCAGCATGCCGGTCTGAAGTCGATACGGGATTTCAAATCCGAGATCGCCCCCTGCCGAACCTTCTGTTTCCTGCATGAACTAGAAGCCCTGCTCGACCACAATCTGATCAAGGGCGGAGACATCAACAACGCCATCGTGGTGGTTGACAAGCCCGTCACAGATGAGGAAATGAGCCGACTCGCCAAGGCCTTCGGTAAGGATCGCATCGAAGTCAAAAGCGAAGGATACCTCAACAACCTGGAGCTCCGCTTCCCCAACGAACCAGCACGTCACAAGTTACTCGACGTAGTAGGCGACCTGGCGCTTATCGGGTACCCGATCAAAGCACACATCATCGCCAACCGACCCGGACACTTCTCCAATGTCGAGTTCGCCAAACTGATCAAACAATACATCCGCAAGAACAAACACGTGAAGGACGTGCCGGTATACGATCCGACACAACAACCCGTGTTCACCACCCAGCAGATCGAAAAGAAACTACCGCACCGCTATCCCTTCCTGCTGGTCGACAAGATCCTCGAACTCTCCGATACCCATATCCTGGGCCTGAAGAATGTCACCTTCAACGAACCCTTCTTCACCGGACATTTCCCCGGGAATCCGGTCATGCCCGGGGTGCTGCAGGTCGAAGCCCTCGCCCAGACCGGCGGGATCCTGGCGATCAACACCCTGCCCCCCGGAGAATACGACACCTATTTCGTAAAGATCGACAACTGCAAATTCAAACAGAAAGTGGTGCCGGGAGATACCATGCTCCTTAAACTTGAGCTGCTCGGACCGATCAGAAGGGGCATATGCGAAATGCACGGCACGGTTTATGTTGGCAACAAGATCACCACGGAAGCCTACCTGATGGCCCAACTCGTCAAAAGAGGATGACAAAAGCCATTGATCAGAAACCTCCACATACAACAAACAAGACCCTGCGCATGATCCATCCGCACACATACATCCACCCCAACGCCAAAGTGGCGACCAACGTCAAGATAGATCCGTTCACCGTGATCCACCAGAACGTGGAGATCGGCGAAGGGACCTGGATCGGCAGCAACGTCACCATCATGGAAGGGGCCCGCATCGGGAAGAACTGCCGCATCTTCCCCGGAGCTGTGCTCTCCGCCATTCCTCAAGATCTAAAATTCGAGGGTGAAGTCACTACCGTGGAGATTGGTGACAATACCACCATCCGCGAATTCGTGACCATCCACCGCGGCACGGGTGACCGCTGGAAGACGGTAGTCGGCCGCAACTGCCTGATCATGGCCTACACCCACATCGCCCATGACTGTAAGATCGGCGATAACTGCATCCTCAGCAATAATACCCAGGTGGCCGGTCACGTGACCGTCGGCAACCACGCCATCCTGGCCGGGATGTGCGCCGTACACCAGTTCGTGAACATCGGTCAGCATGCCTTCGTAGCCGGAGGCTCCCTGGTCCGAAAAGACATCCCTCCCTATATCAAGGCCGGACGTATGCCCCTCAGCTATGCCGGCGTGAACTCTGTCGGCCTCAAACGTAAAGGCTTCACGGTGGAAACCATCAACCACATCATGGACATCTACCGCCATATCTACAACAAGGGCATGAATACCACTCAGGCCCTTCAATACATCGAAGAAGAATTCCCGGTGACCGACGAACGTGATGAGATCATCACCTTTATCCGCGAAAGCGGACGAGGTATCATCAAGCGGCATACCAAAAACACGATCGATGAGGATGTGTCTGAATGATGCCGGGAAGCGGTTCAACCGCGACTGGATATTCAGACACGTGGACCTCGAACTCCATGCAGGACGGCGCTATGCGATCACCGGCCACAACGGCTCCGGCAAATCCACACTCCTGCAACTCATCGGGGGGATGATAACCCCTAGTGAAGGCCAGCGAAGCCTGGAAAAGCACGGAAAAATCCTGGAAGAGGATATCGCCTATCGAGAAGTATCCCTCTGTGCCCCCTATCTCGAATTGATCGAAGAGATGACCGGTATGGAAAGTCTGGCCTTCCATCAGGGCTTTAAACCCCTGCGCGACGGACATACGCCTGCAACGATTCTCGAAGCGGTGGGACTGCAGAAAGCCGCAGAAAAGCAGGTCCGCTATTACAGCAGCGGGATGAAACAACGGTTGAAACTGGCGCAGGCCTTTTACTCAGACAGTAACCTGCTCCTCCTGGATGAGCCCTGCACCAATCTGGATAAAACAGGCATCGCCCTCTATCAGACATTGCTGGCCAACTGCACCGAAGACAGGATCGTGGTCATCAGCAGCAACGATGAAACGGAATACGAAGGATCGGATACAATCCTGTCGATGGATGCCTGGAAAAAATAAGCACCCACTCAGCGCTGGCTGGCAATAAGCAGGTTCAGATCCGTATATTTCAGCCCGAACCGCTCGCTCAGATGGATATTCGTGAGCGCCCCCTTGAACAAATAGATCCCTGATCTGATATTGAACTTGTGCCAGACCAGATGCTCCAATCCACCGGAATCACCGATCTCCAGCAGCAAAGGCATCAGCACGTTGCTGATCGCCTGCGAGGCCGTTCGGGCGAAACGGGAAGGAATATTCGGTACACAATAATGCTGCACTCCGAATTTTACGATGACCGGATGCTCGTGGGAGGTCACCTCCGAGGTTTCAAAGCAACCACCACGGTCGATGCTCACATCCACGATCACACTGCCAGGTCGCATCCTTGATACCATCTCCTCCGTAACCACGATCGGAGTACGGCCCTCCGAAGACGAAAGCGCGCCCACCGCCACATCACATGTCTTCAGCTGCTTGGCAAGTATCCCAGGCTCTATGACCGATGTCCAGAGTCGCGTGCCCATATTGTTCTGCAGACGCTTCAGCCGGTAAATGTTGTTATCAAACACTTTCACGCTCGCGCCCACCGCCAGGGCCGTGCGTGCAGCATACTCGCCGACGATGCCCGCCCCGATGATGATCACCTTGGTCGGAGGAATGCCCGAGATCCCACCCAGTAAGACGCCGCGGCCCTGACGCGTATCGCCGAGATACTGCGCGGCGATCAACATGACCGCACTGCCGGCCAACTCACTCATGCTGCGCACAATGGGATTATGCCCCGAGTCATCCTTCAGGTTTTCAAAGGACAGCGCGGTGATCCGACGCTCCATCATGCGCTCCAGGATATGCTGACGCATGACCGGCAGATGAATGGGCGAAATGATCGTCTGGTTGTATTGCAGGAGGTCAAGCTCCGCATCACTTACGGGTGCAGATTTTATGACCATGCCGCATTGAAACACCTCCTTCTTGTCATAAACAATGCGCGCGCCTGCCTCACTGTAGTCCTTATCCGAATATTGCGCCCCTTCTCCCGCCCGATGCTCAACCACCACCCGATGTCCGTTGCTGGCCAACACGGCCGCAGATTCAGGACTCAGCGCGATCCTGTTCTCCTGAAAGGCCTCCTCACGGGGTATTCCGATCATCAGGGAATCAGCGCCCGGCCTGATGTCCAGGGTCTCCTCCATGGTCTCGTAGCTGATGGAGGCACTGATGAATGGCTTTCCGGATGACATGCTCAAGGTTTGAACACAAGATAAATCATTATCAGCGGTCACGTACAAACAGCCTGCGCCTTCCATCCTCCAGCACATCCAATTGCAAGTCAGTAACCGTATCCGGCAGGAGCTCCGGAGCCCTCGAAGGCCATTCCACAAAACAGATCGCGTCCGAATCCAGGTCCTCACCTATCCCGGCCTCCAGGGCCTCTTCCGCATCCGCCAGCCTGTAGAGATCCATATGCAGGATCTCTCCGGATATGGCAGAAACGTATCTGTTCACCAGCGAATAGGTGGGACTACTCATGGCTTCCTTAACGCCCATGGCCCGGCAGATGGCATGAACCAGCGTGGTCTTTCCCGCGCCCATGTCGCCATGTAACGCAAAGACGCGACGATCTCCACGCCAGTCGGCAAACGCTTTCGCGACCACCGAGATATTGGTGAGTGAAAAAAGCCATTCCTGCGTCATGTTGCAAAGATATCAATATCAAAGGGCCGGTAGCTGTATCGGAACGCAAGGCCGTTGCAAAATGTGTATCCGACGGTGACCGGGGGAATGATAACTTTGTGTTATGGAAAAGATCCATTGGAAGGTGGAGGGCATGACCTGCGCAAACTGTGCCCTCTCCATCAATAAATACCTTCAGCAGGAAGGACAGCAAAATATCAAGGTCAATCCGATCAATGGTGACGTGCATTTCGACCTGGTCGCTGGCATGCAACCCGACCGCATACGCAAGGGCATCGAAGACCTCGGCTATCACGTGGCAGGCCAGGCGGGACAGGCAGCACAGACCCCAAAACGCATGTTCAGAAACCACTGGCAGCGCTTTCTCTTCACCCTGCCCTTCACCGCGGTGCTGATGCTGCTGCACCTGATTCATGAGAAACTGGCACCCGGGCTTCACTTTCTGATGAACCCCTGGGTACAGCTGGGCTTCAGCCTGCCCGTGTACTATGTGGGGATGGACTTCTTTGGGCGAAGCGCTCTGAAAAGCCTGCGGAACGGACTGCCCAACATGAACGTCCTCATCGCCCTGGGAGCCACAGCCGCCTTCTTTTACAGCCTCACCGGAACCCTGCTCGACCTGGGACCCGATTTCATGTTCTACGAAACGGCGGCGTCCATCATCACCCTGGTCTTCCTCGGCCATTACCTGGAAGACGCGTCGATGACCTCCACCCAGCGGGCCTTGAAATCCCTCAGCGCCTCCCAAAAAGTCATGGCGAACATGATCGCCTTCGACGACAAGTACGAAGAACAGGTCTTCCCCATCGAAAATACACAGTTGAAAGTAGGCGACCTCGTGCTGATTCGGTCTGGAGAACAGGTGCCAATCGACAGTAAGATCATCTGGGGAGAAGCCGAAGTAGATGAATCGATCATCACCGGCGAATCCGTCCCCGTGCACCGGCTCAAAAAAGACAACCTGATCGGCGGAAGTGCAATCGTGTCGGGCACGGTAAGGGCCCAGGTCACTGCAGTCGGTCAGGACACTGTTCTGGCCGGCATCCTCGATATGGTGAGTCGTGCGCAGAGCGCCAAACCGCCGGTACAATTGCTGGCGGACCGCATCGCGGCGGTCTTCGTACCGGTCGTCCTGCTGATCTCCGTCGTAACCTTCGGCGTCAATGTCTGGATCCTGGGAGACCCGGGCGCCGCACTGCTCCGGGCCATCGCTGTACTCGTGATATCCTGTCCATGCGCGATGGGACTCGCCACACCGGCCGCCGTGGCCGTAGGCATGGGACGGGCCGCCCGCAACGGCATCCTGTTCCGAAACGCCGCCAGCCTGGAGAAATTCAAGGATATCCGACAGGTGGTGTTCGATAAGACGGGCACCCTGACCACCGGGTCCTTCACCGTGTCGAAAATTCATGTCATCGATATGCCGGAAGACACCTTCCGTCATGCCGTCTGGTCGCTTGAAAAATATTCCAACCACCCCATCGCCAAAAGCATTGCTGAAGCCTTCAAAAGCCGACAAGACATCCACTGGGAGAACATCGAGGAGATCCGGGGCGTCGGCATCCGCGGGGTGGACCGCGAAGGCAACGAATGGATCGCCGGTTCCTGGCAGCAGGCCTCCGGACTGACGGATGACGCAGGTCACAATGTGTACGTCTCGCACAACGGAAAACTGGCGGGCTGGATCGACCTGACCGACCAAATCCGACCTGAGGCAGCCGAAGTCATGGCCTGGCTGAAAAGAAGGGGCATCCGGACCGTACTCCTCAGCGGAGATGCCGAGCCGCGCTGCGCCGCTTTGGCAAACACCCTCGGCATGGATGCGTATTTCAGCAACCAGAGCCCCGCCCAAAAAATGGAACACATCGCCGCCTTCACCCGCGAAACCCCCACGGCAATGGTGGGCGACGGGATCAACGACGCGCCCGCCCTCGCACAGGCCACCCTGGGCATCTCCCTGAGCGATGCCTCGCACCTGGCCATGCAGCAGGCGGAAGTCGTGCTGATGAACCAGGGCCTCCGACAGATGCCCACCGCACTCGGACTGGGTCGGCACACATACGCCACCATCCGCCAGAACCTGTTCTGGGCATTCATTTATAACATCGTCGCGATCCCGGTCGCTGCCGTCGGACTGCTCACGCCGACCCTGGCAGCAGCAGCCATGGGCCTCAGCGATGTAGTGCTGGCCGTGAACTCGATCCGACTCTTCGTAAAGAAGGTCGTCTGAACAGCATACGCCCATATTTATGATACCCGTTGAGATCCTGCGCGAATACTGGGGGCACGACTCCTTCCGGCCGATGCAGGAGGAGATCATCCAATCCGTACTCGACGGCCATGATACCCTGGCGATCCTGCCCACCGGCGGAGGTAAATCGGTCTGCTTTCAGGTGCCTGCCCTGGCCATGGAGGGCGTCTGCATCGTCATCACCCCGCTGATCGCCCTGATGCAGGACCAGCTGCAACAACTTACGAAAAAGGGAATACCGGCCGCCGCCCTCTATGCCGGCATGGGTTATCTGGAGATCCGGTCCACCCTGAAACGTGCCATCGACGGGGAAATACGCTTCCTCTATGTATCACCTGAACGACTCAGTACCGGCAGTTTTCGGGATGCGCTGCCCCATCTGCCCCTGAACCTGATCGCGGTGGATGAAGCCCACTGTCTCTCGCAATGGGGCTATGATTTCAGACCCGCCTATCTCGACATATACACCATCCGGGAGCGCCAAAAACAGGTGCCCATCCTCGCCCTCACCGCATCTGCAACCGGAGATGTCCAGGACGACATCTGCCGGAAACTGAAACTGAAAGACCCGGTTACGTTCCGGCAATCCTTCGAGCGACCGAACCTGTCATACAGCGTCGTCCGGACAGAATCCAGGATTTCCAAACTCTCCGAGATCCTGAAGAAAGTGCCGGGTTCCGGCATTGTTTACTGCAAGACCCGCCGGCAGACGGTGGAGATCGCCCGACAACTTGAACGTGAAGGCATGAGTGCCGGCTGCTATCATGCCGGCCTCGACCGGGAAACCAGACGCATCCGGCAACAACAATGGATCGACGGACAACTACGGATCATGGCCTGCACCAATGCCTTCGGGATGGGGATCGACAAACCGGATGTGCGGATCGTCATCCACCTCGCTCCCCCCGACTGCCTCGAAAACTATTACCAGGAGGCGGGGAGGGCAGGGCGCGACGGCAACAGGTCCTATGCCGTCATGCTGTTTCAGGAGGGAGACATACAGGCCCTAGAACGACTACCGGAGACCCGCTATCCGCCGATATCCTTCATCCGGACAGTGTATCAGTCATTGGCCAACTACCTGCAACTCCCCAGCGGCATCGGAGAAGACCAGAGTTTCCCCATCGACCTGCAGGACCTCTGCCAGCGCTTCAAACTCCCCATCACCGAAACCATCCACGCCCTGCAGGCCATGCAACAGGCCGGCATCCTCGACTTTCAGGAGCAGATCTTCAAACCGCCCGTGATCCAATGTCTGTTCGACCGGGAAGCCCTGTTCCGTTTCGAAGAGGCCAATCCCGACCTCGAACCGGTCCTCAAAGCCATGCTGAGGAGCTATGGCGGACTTTTCGAACATCCAATTCCCATTTCCGAGCGACAACTTGCAAAATCAGCCCAAAAGGAACTCAAAGCGGTGGAGCATGACCTACTGAAACTACACGCGATGGGGGTCATCAGTTACCAGCCCGTACGCAACAGTCCGCAACTGCGATTTATGCAGGACAGGGTTCGGGCGGAAGACCTGTACATCGAGCCACTGGGCTATCTGAAAAGAAAAGAGGTGTTTTTCGGACGCATCCGGGATATGATAGGATATATGACCGGAACGGACTGCCGGGCCACTGCGATCGGGCGATACTTCGGGGATCCTGCCGTCAGGCCCTGCGGCATTTGCGACCGCTGCGTGGAGGCCCGCAGGAAGCGCACTTCGACGGATGATATCACCCATATCTCCCAAATGATAGAACGCATGTTGAAGGAGCATGAAACAGCGTCGATAGAGATGATCATGGAGGGGTTGGCAGAAGAAGTCAGACCGCATGCATGGACCGTGATAGAATACCTGATCGGTGAGGGATGGATCCGGCGGCGGCAGGACGACCGACTGGATTGGACAGGCAAAAAAAAAGGGCCAGGATAGAAATCCAGCCCGTTTTAAAATCCAATATCCTATGAAAAACCGAGTCAAATATAACAGAGTTTCTCAAAGTTTTCCACAAGTCGGGTACCATTTTTATACCATTGCTCACCCGACAGCCACAATGTGTTGAATATGAATTGTTTTTTGTCAGAAAAAAAATGCTACTTTTTTTAACTCAGAACAGCCCGCGCCCTTTTCTCCTGCCTCCGCCTAATCCAAGTGCGCCCAACAGGCTACGGGTAAGGATGGCCGCCGCTGTTCTGCCGGCCTGCCTTACAATGGGATCATCGAAGATGCTTTTCTCCTTCGATGCCCGTCCTTTTGGTGCCCGCTCATCATTGTCATCTTCAGTCTTCAGCTGCCTTTCCGCTGCCTGCATGCGCGCCGTGAGGATCTCATAAGCACTTTCGCTGTCGCGGATTTGCGCATATTTGGAGACCAGTTTCGACTGATCCACCAGCGTGGAGATCTCAGCCTCTGATAACACACCCATCCGGCTCGAAGGAGGCAGCAGCATGGTATGCACGAGCGGGGTCGGAATACCCTTTTCATTCAACAGGGTCACTAGGGCTTCTCCAATGCCGAGACCGGTTAACAGTTCGTCTACCTGATAAAAATCCGTTTCGGGATAGTTTTCTGCAGCAAGCTTGATGCCCTTTCGATCGGCGGCGGTGAAGGCGCGCAAGGCATGCTGGATCTTCAACCCCAGCTGACTGAGGATCGGCGCAGGAATGTCCTGCGGATTCTGTGTGCAGAAGAATATGCCTACCCCTTTGGATCTGATCAGTTTGATCACTGTCTCCAGCTGCTGCAGCAAGGCAGGCGTAGCCTCTTGAAAGATCAGATGTGCCTCGTCAATGAACATCAACAGCTTGGGCGTATCCAGATCCCCCTCTTCCGGAAGATTGGCATAGAGTTCCGCCAGCAAGCCGAGCATGAAGGTCGAAAAGAGTTTTGGCCGGTCCTGCATCTCCGTAACCCGGAGAATATTGACGACACCACGTCCGTCGGGTGCGATGCGCATCAGGTCGTCCACATCGAAAGACGGCTCGCCGAAGAACCCGTCTCCCCCCTGCTGCTGCAACTCGACAACCTTGCGCAGGATGGTTCCGGTGGTGGAGGGCGAGATGCGCCCATATATGGCTTCCAGTTCTTTTCTACCGTCTCCGCCGACATGCTGGAGGACGCGTACCATATCCTTCAGGTCCAGCAGCGGCATCCGCTCATCGTCGCAGTATTTGAACACCATCGACATGACACCTTCCTGGGTCTCGTTCAGTCCCAGGATCCTGGACATCAGGATGGGCCCGAATTCGATCACCGTGCTACGCAGACGCACTCCGGGCGAATCACTCAGCGTAAGCAGTTCGACGGGGCAAGCGGCCGGCTTCCAGTCAACCGCGCCGATCTGCGCCAATCGCTCATCAATACGGGATCCCGGCTGACCGGCGGCGGCCAGTCCGCTCATATCCCCTTTAATGTCCATCATCAACACAGGAACACTGGCGGCAGACAAGCCCTCTGCTAACAATTGAAGGGTCTTGGTCTTACCCGTACCCGTCGCACCGGCGATCAATCCGTGCCGGTTCATCGTCCGCAACGGCAGATTAACCAGGATGTCCTTCTGAACCTCACCGTCCAAAACGGCGGCGCCAAGGGGAAAATGAACTCCAGTGAACCCATAACCCTGTTGAACCATGGAAAGAAAACTGTCTGTTCTGGACATCTGCAACGCTTTAAGGGAAGTTATGAAAGGATATGATCCTATCGGTACTTATTTGTTCAGAAATCCTCCTCACGCTCCAGCATGAGGATCGCACTCTGGGGTACTATGAAATAACGTTCTCCGACATGCATCACCTCGGTGGCGCCACTGAGCAGAAAGATCGCCAGATCGCCTTCCTTCGCCTGGAGTGGGACATATTTTACGGGATCACCCTGTTGTTTCCAGGGTTCGTCATCCACCGGCATTGGAATGGCATAGCCCGGACCCGTCTTGATGATATAACCCTGCTGCACCTTTTCCCGCTCCTGCACACCGGGAGGCAGATATAGTCCGCTGGGTGTTTGCTCATGAGGTTGGGAAGGTTTGATCAGCACACGGTCGCCAATGACGATGAGATTCCTGAACTTATTGTCGTTCGTGAGATGCATATGCTTGTTATTTTATATGTCGGAGTATAAACATATGAAAATGGCACTGGTTTTGTTTAACAAAACTTTATCCGCAAGGATGGAGTAAGGATAGAAGATTTAATATTTATTTGTACAAAACCCAAGCGCATGAGTGCAGACAATGCCAAGACCAAGATCCTCCTGTGTGAAGATGATACCAACCTGGGCCTGGTGCTCAAGAAATCGCTGGAACACAACGGCTATGAAGTTGTGCTGGAACGTGACGGCAGGCTGGGCCTGGCCGCTTTCAAGCGCGAAAAGTTCGACTTCTGTCTGCTCGACGTGATGATGCCCAATGTCGACGGGTTCACGGTGGCCGAAGAGATCCGGGACATCAACCCGGACGTACCCCTCTTCTTCGTCACCGCCAAGTCGATGCGCGACGATGTGATCAAGGGTTACAATCTGGGAGCTGACGACTACATCACCAAGCCATTCGACATGGATGTGCTGTTGCTGAAGATCCGTGCTATCCTCAAACGTAATGAAGAAAAACACAGGGAGGAAGAAAACACCGCCTTCGATCTGGGTAAATATCATTTCAACCCATCCATCCGGGAACTGACGATCGACGGAAAAAAGCAGACCCTGTCTCCCAAGGAGAACGAACTGCTGAAGATGCTGGCCGAATATAAAAATCGGTCGCTCACCCGTGAAACAGCGCTGAAGAAAATCTGGGGCAGTAACAATTATTTCAACGGCCGAAGCATGGATGTGTACATCGCCAAACTGCGCAAGTTACTGAAAGACGATGACGATATCAGCATCACTAACATCCACGGGCATGGTTTCATGCTGGAAGAAAAAGAGCGATGATAATATCCCCTCCTTTTCTGATCATATAAATTTTTTGAGTAAAT
>CAJBZC010000069.1 GCA_903959965.1 uncultured bacterium | reverse complement strand
CCGTACTCCGGAAATATCAAGTCAGATCAGGGTCTTTTCCATCAGAAAGTGAGGGATGGTGACCTCTTCGAATTCATTCCCCTTTACGCCATATCCCAGTTTCTCGTAGAAGCCGACGGCAGTTTTCCGGGCGTGCATCACTATTTTTTGATAACCCTTGTGTCGGGCTACGTTTTCTGCGAAATACAACAACTGCCCGCCAACGCCCTTGCCCTGCTGGCTTTTGTGAACGGCCATCTGCCGAAGCTTGCAACGCTCTTCATCGTATCGGGTAAGGATGCAACAGGCCAGTATCCTGTCTTCATCGAAGGCTCCGATCAGCACATCCTGTTTATCTCTTTCCAGATCTTCGGGAGAAAAGGAAAGTGAAAGTGGCTTCCTGAGTATATCGTATCGCAGGCCCACCATCTTTTCATAATCGGGTGTGCCGTGATCGATGATCTTTATTGCCATGTGATATAATTTTTTGTGAGGGATGCCCGATCTTTATAAAGATAGGAATTCTGCGGCCTTCCGAGGTTCCCGACAAGCTCCATATTTGATCCCTTTTGATCGTTCCGTTGAGCAATGCGTCCCTTTACCCTGAATTACTTTGTACAGTTTGGTTTGAAAAATTGTTTTTCTCCCAAAAACTATATTTTTGCACCCATATTAACCAAATTTTAAAACAATGTCAGACATTTCAACAAGGGTCCGGAAGATTATCGTTGACAAGCTCGGCGTTGACGAGGCTGAAGTTACCTCCGAAGCTTCCTTCACGAACGATCTGGGTGCTGATTCCCTGGATACCGTTGAGCTCATCATGGAATTCGAGAAGGAGTTCAACATTTCCATTCCCGACGAACAGGCTGAGACGATCACTACCGTAGGACAGGCTGTAGCCTATCTGGAAGAGCATGCCAAGTAATCAGGCATTTGCCTTTTCACGGTAATCATCCCCATATGCAATTGAAGAGAGTTGTAGTTACAGGAATCGGCGCCATCACTCCGATAGGCAATACCGCTGCAGATTATTGGAACGGTCTTGTCAACGGCGTGTCCGGCGCCGATTTCATCACCCTTTTCGATGCATCGAAGTTCAAGACCAGGTTCGCCTGCGAAGTAAAAGGATTCGATCCGGTCGCATATCTCGACCGTAAAGAGGCCCGCAAAGTGGATCGTTTCACGCAGCTGGCCATTGTTTCCAGCGACGAGGCTATCCGGGATGCCGGAATTTCCAAGGAAACAGTCGATCCCGATCGAACCGGTGTGATTTTTTCCAGCGGCATCGGCGGACTGGTGACCTTTCAGGAAGAGGTCATCGCCTATGCCAAGGGAGACGGCACGCCCAGGTTCAATCCCTTCTTCATTCCGAAGATGATCCTGGATATCGCTGCGGGTCACATTTCCATGCGGCACGGTTTCCGCGGGCCAAATTTCGCCGTGGTCAGTGCCTGTGCTTCATCTACCCACGCTATCATCGAAGCCTGTCATTATATCCAACTCGGCAAGGCGGACATTATTGTCGCAGGCGGAAGTGAAGCGGTGATCAGCGATTCCGGTGTAGCAGGTTTTAACGCCATGAAGGCCCTCAGTGAGCGCAATGATGACCCCAAGACAGCGTCCAGGCCTTTCGACAAGGATCGGGATGGATTTGTCATGGGTGAAGGCAGCGGCGCCCTGGTGCTGGAAGAACTTGAACACGCCATCAGACGCGGAGCACACATTTACTGCGAAATCGCAGGTGGCGGTGCTACTGCAGATGCCCACCACATTACGGCACCCCACCCTGAAGGATTGGGTGCACTTAACGTTATGAGGGCCTCGCTTAAGGATGCCGGTATGAAGCCGGAAGATATTGATTACATCAATGTGCATGGTACCTCGACGCCCCTCGGAGATATTGCCGAGACCAAGGCGATCCTGGGTGTTTTCGGTGACCACGCTTACAACCTCAACATCAGTGCGACCAAGTCGATGACCGGTCACCTGCTGGGTGCCGCCGGAGTCATTGAGTGCATCGCCTGCATCTATTCCGTGATCAACGATATCGTACCGCCTACGATCAATCATCAGACCACAGATCCTGATTTGGACCCGAAACTCAACTTCACCTTCCACAAGCCGGAGCAACGTCCCGTCAGGGCAGCGCTGAGCAATACCTTTGGCTTTGGTGGCCATAACGCATCCGTGATAGTTCGCAAGTACGAATAATGCGGCACCTAAACCGGGACGGAGATCACCCCATCGCCCTGCGGGGCATTTGAAAAGTACATTCACGATTGTTTTTCTGGATACGATATCTGCTCACACCCGCCGGCGACAAGTCATATTTTCGTCAGTTGGTGAATATACTCGGATTTGTGCCCGGAAAGATGAATCTCTACCTGACGGCACTTAGCCACCGATCGGTCCGGGAGGGTACAGATCAGAATAATGAGCGATTGGAGTATCTCGGCGATGCAGTCCTAAGCGGCGTAGTGGCGGATTACCTGTTCATGCGCTATCCGTACAAGGGCGAAGGATATCTGACGGAAATGCGCAGCAAGATGGTCAATCGTCAGACCCTCAATGACATCGCCCTGAAGATGGGATTGAAAAAGGTTACGTTGTACAACCGTAGCGATAATTCACTGAAAGTCAGTCAGATATTTGGAAACACCCTGGAAGCGCTGGTCGGGGCAATTTACCTGGATATCGGCTATGACCGCACCAAGCGTTGGATCTTCAAGCGGATCATCACGCCTCACCTGTTTATGGAAGATCTCGAAGTGCTCGAGTTCAACCACAAGAACAAACTTTACGGCTGGGCCAACAAGCAGGGGAAAAACCTTGAATTTGATACGCTGGAAGAGCGTATGGAGAAGGGACGTCGGTTGTTTCGTGTAGGCGCAGTTGTTGACGGTACCGTCATTGCCGAGGGAATGGCCTATAACAAGAAAGATGCCAGCCAAAAGGCGGCTCAGTCTGCCGTGGAGAAACTCGGTATTCTCTAGCGGTGACTGGACAAAAAAGTCCGATTACTCCCGATCCTGACAGAGTTCGATCAGCACTCCTCCCGTCTCTTTGGGATGCAGAAAACACACCCACTTATTATCCGCCCCGATTCGGGGTTCAGGATCAAGTACGCGGAATCCTGCCGCTGTGAGCCTGGCCATTTCCGCCCTGATGTCTGCTGTCTGAAATGCGATGTGATGGATGCCCTCACCCTTGCGTTCTATGAACCGGTTGATCACGCCATCCGGCTTTAGATCCACCAGAAGTTCAATTTTCGTTTCACCTTGACGGAAAAAAGCGGTCTCCACCGATTCCCCGGCTACGGTTTCCCGTTTATAGCAACAGGTATCCAATAGCCTTTCGTAGCATAAAATCGAAGTCTGCAGGTCTTTCACGGCGATGCCGATATGTTCTACCTTTATCATGCGGTAAAATTATTCAAACCGCAGGACTCGATCATTCCCGAGTTACGCACTTCAATCAGGGTTGTGCATCAATCAACAATCATTCCGGTGTCGATCATGCCAGAACTGCCTATATATCTAGATTTTCATGCTACCACGCCGATGGATCCGGTTGTCCTGGAGCACATGATGCCCTGGATGACGCGGTGGTATGGAAATGCTTCGAGCCGTCAGCATGCATACGGCCGTCTGGCTTCGGCCGCGGTTGACGCAGCCAGGGAACAGGTGGCTCAGTCCATTGGAGCCACGTCCCCGGAGATCATCTTCACTTCCGGAGCGACAGAATCGATCAACCTTGCCATCAAGGGAGCGGTGGCGGCTTATGCGGCCAGGGGTAGGCATATCATCACCTGCGCGACGGAGCATTCGGCCGTGTTGGATGCCTGCAGGTCTCTGGAGACTTCCGGCGCAGAAGTCACCATACTGGATGTTGACGGACAGGGTTGTGTGGATCCTGCGGCACTCAGTGCTGCGATACGTCCGGATACGATCCTGGCGGTGATCATGCTGGCCAATAATGAGACGGGAGTCATTCAGGATGTCCGGGCCTTTTCAGACATCTGTCGGGCTCACGGTGTGATCCTGTTCACCGATGCCACACAGGCGGCAGGAAAGATCCCGATCGATGTCGATGAACTTGGTGTGGATATGCTATGTTTATCGGCACACAAGTTCTACGGCCCCAAGGGCGTAGGTTGTCTCTATGTTCGCCGACGTTCGCCCCGGGTGCGACTGCTTGCTCAACTCGATGGTGGAGGTCATGAGTCCGGCTTACGAAGTGGCACGCTGAATGTGCCCGGCATGGTTGGCATGGGCAAGGCGCTAACGATCGCCATCGAAAAAATGCCCCATGAAATGCCCCGGATTTCATCACTCAGGGATCGTTTGGAGCACACTTTGCTTGAGGCCGGGGAATGCTATGTGAATGCAGGCAAGGCTGAACGCCTGCCCACAGTGTCCAACCTGTCCTTCCGGTTCGTCGAGGGCCAGGCCCTGCTTGGTGCCGTGTGCCGAGACCTGGCCGTATCGACCGGTTCCGCCTGTTCATCGGCCTCTATGGAACCGTCTCATGTGTTGACCGCCATGGGAGTAGGAAGGGAGTTAGCCTTTGCCAGCCTGCGCGTCAGCCTGGGGGTGCCGACTATCGAGTCAGACATCGAAAGGGCGGCCCGGTCCATCCTGACCGTGCTCGGTAGGATGCGGGAGCACGGTCAGCTTTGGGAATTTAGCCAACGGGGCGATATCCCTGATTTGTCCGGATGGCATCATCCCGATCTTTCATAAATAATGGGGATCGACTAAACCGGCCTCAGTTTGTAATTTTACTTAACGAGGTGTGGTAAACACCCGGTGTGTTTCACATGTTAATCATAAAAATTGAACTATGTCGACGATGCAGATAGATAGCGGGTTGTACATCAGTGACAAGGCTCTCGCGAGGGTGCGGCAGTTGCTAGATGAAGAGGGTAAGGGCGATGACTACTTCGTGCGCGTCAGCGTGGTCAGCGGAGGCTGTTCGGGATTAAGCTATAAGATGAGTTTCGACAACGAGCAGAAACCTACGGATCAGGTCTTCTTCGACAAGGGCATGAAACTGGTGACAGATATGAAAAGTGTGCTTTATCTCTTCAATACCATGCTGGAGTTCACGGATGGCCTGGACGGCAAGGGATTCCATTTCATCAATCCGAATGCCAGCCGTACCTGCGCATGTGGGGAAAGTTTTGCCGTTTGATATCCGCTGATTTATGGAAATTCCATGTGTCAAAGTTTCGACTTCATTCAATCTCCCTTCAGGAAGGATCGGCGTATGAATGTACCATTGACCGGTAAGATCAGGTGATACATACCTGTCGACCAGTCATTCACATCCACGGTGCCATGATACCTTCCGTTGGTGCGTTCTTTCCATATCTCCGCACCTTCGTTATTCAGGATCCTTATCCACCCTGGATCGGGCTTTTGTGAAAGTTTCCACTGCAGGTGTTCTGAGGCCGGCACCGGAAACAGGATAAATTCAGATCGGGCGGGATGATGAACGGCCACTGTGCCGGAACATTTATGGCTTTCCTGATATACTTCATTGGCACAAACCTTGTATGTGTTCCAGCCGGGTGACGGATGTTCATCGGACAAACTGAACCGGTCTTTATTTCGTGTATTCGTTACCGTTAGTATGCCTATGTTTTCGGTTCGGCCATGTTCGGAAGTTCGTTCCACGACAAATCGGGTTTTCTGAGATACGCCGGATGTCTCCCATTCCAGCTTTGTGGAGGTTCCCACCTTGCGCGCCGTCAGCTTGATTTCGGTGATGGGCAGGTTGGCGGGAGCTCCTGTTTTACCGAGGGTCATCAGGCAGGAGGAGCTGATTGGCAGATCGGACATCAGGGTTCCGGCGGTGCCGTTATCCCGTATGTTCATTCGACTGCCGGAGATCTTCCATCCGTTGGAAAATCCCGGATCTGAGGTCAGGATCCGGAGGGAATCCAGCCAGCGTTTTCGGGACAGGCTATCGCCGTAATACTTCCACGGCAGTTCGGGGAGGAATGAGGAATCGCCCATCATTTTTTCCATTTGTATTATCCAGTATCCTGAATCATCGACGCTGTAAATATGAGGATCGACAGGGGTATTGGTCGCGGGGGTGGCACCATTCGAGTAAGTGACAAGGAATGAAACCAATCCGCTGCCGGTCCGGGAGAGGGTCAGCGGTCGAAATATTCCGTCCTTGCCGATGGGCATGACGAGCCTACCCCTTTTATCGCTCCTGCGACGCAAGGGCCCGTCCACAAACGAGGATGCCCATCCGCAGCTGTCCATTCCGAATTCGTTGGGATGATGTGATATGGTATCGCCTGAGAAATCCAGCACGCTGTTGTTTGAAGTGATGATCCTGCCCTGTACTAATCCCAGGGAGGATGTCAACTGCGTCGATCTTGTCAGGAACAGTGCACCCGAGGCTTTGTCTGTTCCCATTTCTGCGATGGTATCTGGCATGCCGTCGCCGGTTTGCTGGTCGCCGGCTCCGTCAAAGATGAAACGTGATCCTTTATGTAGTTTCCGGGATGCCGTCCGGATGCTCCCATCAGTCCCGTCTGCCCGGATGCCCGCCGGATGGCCGACGCGCAGCATGGCATCTGCATTGAGCTCCAGGCTGCCGGCACCATGAACGGCTAAAACCCCCATCGACAGGGTACCCTTTTCCAATACGCGTAAATTTTGTCCTGGATGGGGTATGTTAAGATTCGATTTCATCAGTGTCTGGTGTCCCGGGCCGATGACCATCTCGCGGAAATATGCATGCCATTGGATATTTGCGCCTTCGAAAATCCCGGTCTTAGGGGATGAAAGGATGAGAGATCTTCCGGAACTTCCCGCCGTGGGTGGTTGAAGCGATAGCAATCCCCGGACCAGGAGATGCCCGTCGAGGCGGATGTTGGCGGTGAGGGTGGAGGTCAATCCGGCACCTGTATCCACGACAAGATCACCCCGGATGTAAAGCTCGGAGCTGCCGCTGCCACTATAGGATTTCAATCCGCCGGCGGCTGCAGACCTGAAAACCAGGGATCCGAATGTGTTACCCGTCAGCGAAACGGTATATCCAGCGGTGCCTGGCACATCGAATTCGAAGATTCCGGTCGATGTTCCCGGTGCAGTGGATAGCCTGTCGATCAGTCTGGCGTTGGCCCGGGCCGTGGCATGGACATATCTTCCGCCGTCCGAGATCCGCAGCCATCCCGCCAGCTGTATTGGTTCACCGGCGGCTGCGCCGGAGGCGTTCACTAAAACAGCGCCCGAATCTATGCTGAGGCTTTCTCCCGTGCCCGTGATATTGAGCGCGGGAACCGCCTTATTGGTGGAAGGGATGACCAGTCTGATGGATTTTCCGGGTGCCGGCCGCAGGATCAGACTGTCCAGGGAGACGGCAATCGTCCCGGAGGGCAGTCGGACTTCATAGTCCATATTCAAGAAGCTGTGATCCAGCAGTACGTCATCCCCGGTCGCCGGCACACCGTCGGGATACCAGTTGGCCGCTGAAGTCCAGCTGCTGTCGCCCGCTCCACCATCCCATTTCCATTGACCGCCGGCCGTCAATGCCACCAGCAAACAGGTCACTGCACAGATCATCCGCTTCATATTTTCCATTCAACCTGGTGCAATCTACGTTCAAGATCAGGGGGGCTCCCATGTTAAAGCACCGATTTTTCATCGTTTTTTTCTCCGCTTCATGTAATCTTGCAGAGAATATGACAGTATGAAGACGATCATCCGCAAGGAGTTGGGACAGTTTTTCAGCAGTATGACGGGATACCTGTCGGTCTTGCTGTTCCTGCTCCTGAACGGGTTATTTTTATTTGTCTTTCCTGACACCAATCTGTTTGATGCGGGATATGCCACGCTGGACGCTTTCTTTAAGACAGCGCCCTGGATCCTGTTGATGCTGATACCGGCCATCACGATGCGGAGTTTCTCCGAAGAATTTCGGGCGGGCACCTGGGAGGTGCTTTGCTCGAGGCCGCTCACCCGCAGCGCCATTATTGGTGGAAAATATCTGGCAGCCCTTTTGATCGTGATATGTGCTCTGTTGCCTACATTGATCTATGTGTGGACGGTCGCCCGGCTTTCCACGGCGGGCATCGACGGGGGCGGGATTGCCGGATCTTACATCGGACTCGTCGGTTTGTCGGCTGTCTTTACCGCCATTGGTATATTTTTTAGTAGCATCAGTGCCAATCCTGTCGTTGCATTCCTCTCCAGTGTATTTGGTTGTTTCGTGTTTCACACGGCGTTCACGGCACTGGCCGGACTTGAATTCCTGAAGGGAGGTGCCGGCTACTGGGTGGAAATGATGGGCATCGAAGCACATTACCGCAGCATGAGCCGTGGAGTGATCGACAGCCGGGATGTCGTCTATTTTGGATCTGTCATAACTTTTTTTCTTTTCCTCACCGCCCGCAAACTTCAGAACCGCTGACATTATGCTCGACAGGATCATACGTGCGCGTTACGGCTGGCTGGTGGCTATGTCGGTGCTGGTGGGTTTGAATTTGCTCTCCACCGTGCTGCATGTCAGGCTAGATCTGACGGAGGAACGGCGGTTTACCCTGTCGGATGCGACCAAAAGACTGATCCGCGAACTGGATGCGCCGGTGGAGATCACGGTATTACTCGAAGGTGATATGCCTGCCGGGTTCCAAAAGCTGGCCAATGCTTCCCGCGACCTGTTGAACGACATGCGGGATATCTCCCCGGATAAGATCACTTTCACATTCGCCCGTCCCGCAGCCGATGCAGATGACAGCACGCGGGTCTATGTGTATGATTCTCTCCAGCAACTGGGCGTTAATCCCACAAACGTCAAAGCACAAACGAAAAAGGGTGAAGGCACGGAAGAGACGTTGTTGTTCGCAGGCGCTGTCATCCGTTATGGAGATCGAACGGTGGGCGTTGACCTGTTGTCTGGACAAAGCCAAATGTCGGGGATAGCATCGCTCAATAACGCGGAGGCCCTGCTGGAGTATCGTTTTGCAGATGCCATTCGAAAGGCCAGCCGGGAGGTCGTACCACTGATCGGATACCTTGCCGGGAACGGAGAACCGCTGGATTATCGGATCTATGATCTGATCGAACAGACGCTTCGTCCGAATTACGCATTCCGGATCATTCCCATCGACAGCGTGACACATATCCCATCCGACTTCAGTGCAATATGCGTCGTGAAACCCATGCAGGCATTCACTGATGCACAGAAACTGAAGATCGATCAGTATGTGATGCGTGGCGGCCGCGTCGTCTGGATGCTGGATAATTTGTACGCCAGCCTCGATAGCCTCCAGCGCAGCGAAGGATCATTCATCGCCTTCGACCTCGGATTGAATCTCGAGGATCTGTTGTTTAAATATGGGGTGCGGATCAACCGGGATCTGGTGCAGGACCTGCAGAATGATGGCATTCCTTCGGTGATCGGACAGATGGGAGACAAGCCCCAGATCGAGGTGCTGCCCTGGCCATACTATCCGCTGCTGCGTCATAACGGACAACATCCCATCGCCAAGAACATGGATTATGTCCTCTCGAAATTTCCGCAATCCATCGACACGGTAAAGTCGCCGGGGATCCGGAAGACCATCCTGCTGAGCACCTCCAATGCCGCGCGGTCGTTGCCGACCCCGGCAAAAGTGGAATGGGAAAGCATCCGTACCGAGGAGGATCTGGCCAGTTTTAGGGCTTCAGACATTCCGGTGGCGGTGTTGCTGGAAGGCAGATTCTCTTCCTTGTATGCCAACAGGATCGGACGTGCGCAGGCGGATTCGTTGCAGATGTTACAGGGAACGCCTTTTCTGGGCAGTTCTCCTTCGGAGGGGAAGATGGTGGTAGTGGCGGACGGCGACCTGCCGCTCAATGATATATCTCAGCAGGACGGGCCCTTACAGATGGGTATGAATGCCTACACCCGTCAACAATATGCCAACCGAAATTTTCTGTTGAATACACTGGAGTACCTGACCGACAGCACCGGCATTCTGGAAACACGATCGAAGGATTACACACTGCGTCTGCTCGACGACAAGCAGGTGGAGGCCGAGCGATTGCAGTGGCAACTCATCGATATTGTCGGTCCTATGCTGTTGATGCTGCTCTTCATCGCTGCCTGGCAGTACTGGAGAAAGCGCCGTTTTGCGTCCGCCACCTGAAGGTCTGCCTGATGGCGAATTCATATATTTGCATCCATCCGCATCCGGATACACAAATCTCAAGACATGACCCCTGACCAGATCACTTATCTCACTTTCGGCATTCTTCTTACCCTGGCCCTTGTATTCGACCTCGGGTTGATGAGTAAGCGCAATACTACGATCTCCATGAAGAAGGCCTTGTATCAGACCTTGTTCTGGGTGGCGTTATCGCTGGCATTTTGTGTGTTCCTCTGGATCGAGAAGACTCCCATGGTGGCCACCAAATATTTCACGGCATATCTCATGGAATGGTCGCTGAGCGTGGATAACATTTTTGTATTCATTTTAATATTTACTTATTTCAAGGTAGAGGAAACGGATGCGGGTCGTGCCCTGCTCATCGGGATCCTGCTGGCCATCATCTTCCGGATCATATTTATTGCAGTGGGCATCGGTCTCATCGAGCGCTTCCACTGGATCCTCTATATATTCGGGTTCTTTCTGCTGTACACGGGGTATAAGCTTTTCTTCAAGAAGGATGAAGCGGAGTTTGATCCGGCTGAAACTTCCGTGTATAAATTCATGAAGAAATTTCTGCGACTCTCGGAACTAGAGCCGAAGGGAAGATATTTTATTCAGCATAACGGCAAGGTCTTCTTCACGACCTTGTCTGTTGTTGTCATCATGCTGGCTGCCGTTGATCTGGCCTTCGCACTGGATTCCATCCCCACGGTGGTGTCGCTGGTAAGGGATGATGCCACGGCGGAGTTTACGGCAGATGATAAGCTAGTCATCTATTCCTCCAATATCTTCGCCATCCTGGGATTGCGTTCGCTCTTTTTCCTGCTGCGCGGTGCGGTCGATCAGTTCGACTTTCTGCAACAGGGCATTGCGATCGTGCTGGCCTTCATCGGCGTGAAGATGCTGGTGGAATATTTTGACATCCGAATCAACATCTTCGTATCATTGTCCGTCATCGTCGTGTGCCTGACCGGATCCATACTTTATTCCATCAGACACCGGCGCATCAAAGCCAAACGCGATGCCCGCCATGGAGTCGCCTGACCGGGATGTTTTCGTTTATACGCCACCGCTAGTATCTGAATTGCTCGGTGGTCTGCTTCATAAGGGTACCGGTTTGGAGCCCGTCATTCATCATTTAGTGACGGACAGTCGCAAGCTTGTGGCACCTGCTACTTCGATGTTTTTTGCGCTGACCACTTCCAGAGGCGATGGTCATCGATACGTTGAAGAGTTGTATGCCCGTGGTGTTCGTGTTTTTGTAATATCCGCCGCGGATGAATCTCCGTCTTGTGCAGATGCTTGGCTCATTCGTGTTCCTGATACGCTCGTTGCACTACAGAGCCTTTCGGCTTTCCATCGATCCCGCTTCAGTTGTCCGGTTGTAGGCATTACCGGAAGCAACGGTAAGACGGTCGTAAAGGAGTGGCTGAATCACCTGCTGTCACCAGATTTTCGCATCGTCCGAAGTCCCAAGAGTTATAACTCCCAGATCGGAGTTCCGCTGAGTGTATGGCAGATGCAGCCGGCAGACCAGCTGGCCATCTTCGAAGCTGGGATTTCGCACCCCGGTGAGATGGACAGGTTACAGGCGATCATTCGTCCGGACATCGGCATCTTCACCAATATCGGAGATGCGCACGACGAGGGGTTTGCTTCGAAGTCCGAAAAGGCCTGGGAAAAACTTCGCTTATTCACGCAATGCAGCACGTTGATTTTTCCGGCAGACGATGTTTATGTGCAGGAGTCGTTGCAACGATGGAAGATCAATGAGCCATCCATCGGAACACAGATTAAATTTCAGTCTTGGGGGCGTGGTGAAGATTCTGTCCTGAGGATCCTGTCGATCGAGCACAGAGATCATTTTTCGTGTATACGTGCCCGTTATGAAGGTCGGACAGTGGATACGGAAATTCCTTTCACGGATCCTGCATCCCTGGACAATGCAATGTCGGTTTGGATGCTGATGCTTCATTTTGGCATTTCGGATGATGTCATCCTCATGCGGATGCGGGCCTTACCAGTGCTGGCGATGCGTCTGGAACTCAAGGATGCCTTGAACCATTGTGTGATCGTAAATGACAGTTACAATGCGGATCTGGGCTCTCTGCGTTCCGGCCTCGAATTTCTGTCGCAACAGCATCGGTATGCGCATCGCACATTGATTCTGTCAGACATTTTGCAGAGTGGCAGAGCAGCGTCTGAGTTGTATGCGGAGGTGGCAACGTTGCTTTCGGACCACCGGATCGACCGGCTCATCGGCATTGGGCCGCTCATATCCTCGCAGGCCCATCTTTTCATGGCATTGCAGGCTACGGAATTTCATCCTACTACCGAGGCATTCCTGGAGGTGCTGCATCCGCAAAGATTCCGGGAGGAGGCTATCCTGTTGAAGGGCGCGCGGAGTTTCGCGTTTGAACGTATATCCCGGCGGTTGGAGGAGAAACGGCATCAGACCCGCATGGAGACGGATCTGTCGGCCATCTCCCATAATCTGTCACAGTTTCGGGGATGCCTGAAACCAGGTACCCGCATCATGGCGATGGTGAAGGCTTTGTCATATGGCGCTGGGGCCTATGAGATTGCTGGGTTGATGCAATTTCATCGGGTCGACTGGCTGGCCGTGGCGTATGCAGATGAAGGGGTTGATCTTCGTCGGCAGGGCATTCGTTTACCGATCATGGTGATGAATCCCGAGCCTGCTGCTTTTCCGAGTCTGACGGAATATGATTTGCAGCCAGAGATTTTTTCTTTTGAGATGCTCGATGCATTCTCCGACTTTCTTCTTCATGAAGGGGTGAAGGATCATCCGGTGCATATCAAGTTTGATACGGGTATGCACCGGCTGGGATTCTTGCCGGAGGAAGTTGATACGCTGGCTGAAATGCTTTCTACCCGAGGTTTGATGCGGGTACAATCGGCCTTTACGCATCTGGTGGCCAGCGAGGATCCGGCCTCTGATGCGTTCACACGCCTGCAGTCAGCGCAGTTTCTTGAGGCCTGTAACCGGCTGGAAACTGGCATCGGATACGGATTCCTGCGTCATGCTGCCAACACTGCCGCGATCGCCCGATTCCCTGAACTCCAGTTCGATATGGTCCGGCTTGGTATCGGCTTGTATGGTGTGCCTGCAGTTGGATTTCCTGCGTTAGCCCTGCAGGAGGCATCGACCTTGCGTACCACCGTGGCACAGGTCAAGCAAGTGGCTTCGGGACTAACGGTAGGGTATAACCGAAAAGGCCGTGTCGATCGTCCGTCTGTGATCGCCACGATCCGCATCGGTTATGCAGACGGATATCCCCGCTGTCTGGGAAACGGTGTCGGACGTGTATCGATCGATGGGATATTGTGTCCGGTGATCGGTAATGTATGCATGGATATGACCATGATCGATGTGACCGATCATTCGGGACATATTCAGGCAGGTAAGGAAGTGGTGGTGTTTGGCCCGGAACTCCCGGTGGCAACTGTTGCGCGCTGGGCCGGAACCATTCCCTATGAGATCCTGACAGGTATCTCTCCGCGGGTGCAGCGTGTCTATTTCGAGCACTGACGGGCGGTTTCGTGACCCGGGCATAGCTCAATCTGATTATCTTTGTTCACATCAATACCATCCACCTTGAAACTGAGGCATATCTTCATCGTCAGCTTCCTGATCCTCCTTGCGGATCAGGCCCTCAAGATCTACATCAAGACACATTATTTCATAGGGCAGGAACACCCTGTCATAGACGGCATTTCCTGGTTTCGGCTTCACTTCATCGAAAATGAAGGGATGGCTTATGGCTGGAAACTTGGGGGCGACTGGGGCAAGGTTGCGTTGACATTGTTCAGGTTGGTGGCGGTCATTGCGGGCACCTGGTATCTGCGCCAGGTCACCCGAAAAGGCTATCCCCTGGGATTTTTGTTTTGTGCCACATTGGTATATGCTGGAGCCATCGGCAACCTGATCGACAGTATTTTTTACGGTCGTTTGTTTGAAGGAAGCGATCCATTCTCCCAGCTTATAGCCCGCTCCTTCTTTCAGGATGGATTCACCGGCGGATATGCCGGCCTGTTGCACGGGAAGGTCGTTGACATGCTTTATTTCCCCATCATCACCGATGCGCATTACCCCGATTGGTTTCCGCTCTGGGGTGGCGAGCCTTTCGAATTCTTCCGGCCAGTCTTCAATATTGCGGATGCATCCATTTCCACAGGTGTGATTGCCATCCTGCTTTTCCAGAACCGGTTTTTCAAGGAATCTGAAAGCGGGGTTCATCCGACCGTGGAGACAAAAGCCAAGGTGGACGACGACGTACAGGTTTCCTGATCGGGTCTCGCATTCATATCAGCCAGGTATTTCTTTTCGCGGACAACCGCCCGGATGACCATATGAAGTGGGCCGTGCCGATGCATCTCCTGTTTATTCTCCTTCCTGTTGCAGTTACATGATCGCGGCCTTGATCCCCCGGGTACTTCCAATGATCTTTCGGATGGCGATTGGGTGGAGTATAGGTTGTTTATATCGTTTCCGGCCGATGGTTTCATCGATTTTCGCTGGACATAATACTCCGCTATACTGTTGAATATCACATGGTCTGCCCCCGGGCTGCCTGTACTTTCGTGTCATGTTCGTAAAGACGTTTGGAAGTACGGTGTTTGGGGTGGAAGCCTTAACGATCACGGTGGAGGTGAATTGGGATGCGAAGGGTCGGGACTATTTCATTGTAGGGCTACCCGACAGCGCTGTGAAGGAGAGCATCAAGCGGATCGAGAGTGCCATCATGACGAACGGATATGAAATGCCCCGTACGAAGATCGTTGTTAACCTGGCGCCTGCCGATGTTCGGAAGAGTGGGACGGCTTTTGACCTGCCGATTGCGATGGGGATTTTGGGAGCTTCCGAACAGATGGGCAACTGGGAACGGCTGCAGGATTATCTTTTGATGGGCGAGCTGAGTCTCGAGGGCGAGGTTCGACCCATCAAAGGTGCCCTGCCGATTGCCATCCAGGCCAGGCGTGATGGTTTCAAGGGACTCATTGTACCGCAGGCCAATGCCCGGGAGGCGGGGATGGTCAATAATCTAAACGTATTTGGTGTACGGCATATCCGTCAGGTGATCGAGTTTTTCGAGAGCGGAGAAACTTCTCTCCAGCCGGTGGTCGTGGATGTGCGGGCCGAATTCAATGAGGCACAGCATCATTTTGATACTGATTTCTCAGAGGTCAAGGGTCAGGAGCATATCAAGCGGGCCCTGGAGATTGCGGCGGCTGGGGGGCATAATGTGATCTTGATCGGACCTCCGGGAGCAGGGAAGACGATGCTGGCCAAACGATTACCGACCATACTTCCTCCGTTGACGTTGCAGGAGGCGTTGGAGACGACGAAGATCCACAGCGTGGCCGGCAAACTGCCGGAACATGCCACCATTGTATCCCGCAGGCCTTTTCGATCTCCACATCACACGATCAGCGATGTAGCCCTGGTGGGAGGGGGAGGAAACCCTCAGCCCGGAGAAATTTCCCTTAGTCACCATGGCGTGTTGTTCCTGGATGAACTTCCGGAATTCAAACGAACAGTCCTGGAAGTGATGCGGCAGCCGATGGAGGAGCGCAAGGTGACCATCAGCCGGGCCCGGATCGCTGTTGAATTTCCGGCATCCTTCATGCTGGTGGCTTCCATGAACCCCTGTCCCTGCGGGTATTACAATCATCCTGAGAAGGAATGCACCTGTCCTCCGGGTGCCGTTCAGAAGTACCTCAACAAGGTATCTGGTCCTCTGCTGGATCGTATCGACCTGCATGTGGAGGTCACGCCCGTGGGATTCAATGAACTGACGGCCATCCGTCCGGGGGAGTCTTCGCACGCCATCCGGCAAAGAGTGTTGCAGGCGCGTGAGATCCAGGCTTCCCGTTTTCACGGGCATGTGGAATTGTTTGCCAATGCCCAGATGGGGGCCAGGATGTTGCGGGAGATCTGTGTGCTCGATCCCGTCTGCAATGATCTCTTGCGCACGGCGATGGATCGGCTGAATCTATCGGCGCGGGCCTATGACCGGATCTTGAAAGTGGCACGCACCATTGCTGACCTGGCAGGAAGTATGCAGATCCAAACGGAACATCTGGCGGAAGCAATCCAGTTCAGAAGCCTGGATCGGGAAAACTGGGGCGGGTAAGCGGATCCCTTATAAACAAATATGGGAGGTATCAAAACGGACTTCTATCAATTAAGGATCCGATATTGACCGCTGTCATCTTACAACTTACATTTGAACAGGTCAATGACCGAAGATCTTCATTACACACTTTAAAAACTCGGACGTGTATTATTTAAAAGGATTGTCGCTGCTGCGTAAATTCAAGCGTTTTCATTCAGGCTCAGACAATGCCTTACGCATGCTCAGCGAATATGTTTCATACGCCGAGCCCGGCAAAGGGGGCAACGGGCAGATCTCCGATCAGGAAAGAGATGAGCTGATCAAATGGGTGGTACGTTTCAAGGATCTTCCGGGACCCATCGTTGAAATTGGAACGCTGCTCGGATATTCGGCTCAGGCGCTTTGTGAAGGCGTTCTTCAATCAGGGGTTCGCAAGACCATTTACACGGTTGACAATTACGGTTGGAATCCAATGGGGGTCCAGCCGTATCGGCATCGGATGCTGACGAAGCTCAACCTGGTTCTGGCAAAAAGGCTGACTGACCTGGTGATCGTTGATTCAACTGCTGAAGATTTTTACAAGTCCTTCAAGGAATTGCCCTCTTTTGTTTTCATCGATGCGGATCATACCTATGCATCCGTAAAAAAGGACCTGCAGTTTTTTAAGGATATCGGTTCTCCTGTCATCTCCGGGCATGACTACAATTTCCCAGACGTCCACAGGGCGGTGCATGAAGTATTGGGAGAAGAAGGACTTGAAGTCTTTTCCGGCACCCTTTTCCTTTGGACACGGCCTTGATCAGATAAAATCAAGCATTCCGAATTTTTTTCCCAGAATGGGCTGGGCTCCGGTTTCCAGCCATTTTTCCAGTACGGTGGCATAGACCTGCCTGAAATCCAGGGTGTGGGCGATGTCGCCGTCGTCCAGCCTGCTGAGATCGGGCAGGGGGTTCAACAGTCCCTGTTTTTTCAGTGCCCCGCTGATCAGGAACATGTTGTTGGCTTTGCCATGATCGGTGCCATTGCTGGCGTTCTGTTTTACGCGGCGTCCGAACTCGGAGAAGGTGAACAGCAACAGGTCATCGAAACGTCCATTGGCCTTCAGGTCATCCGTAAAGGCCTTCACGGCTCCGTTGAGTTCATTGAAAAGGCGACGTTGCTGGGCGTCCTGATTCACGTGGGTATCAATACTCCCCAGGGAGATGTAATATACCTTGGTATCGATCTCGCTGTAGATGAGGGATGCGATGGTTTTG